>JBHIAL010000326.1:0-2074 GCA_046758525.1 bacterium | reverse complement strand
TATGAGGATATTCGATTTCAAGGTCTCTAGGATCCGTCATTTTTCCTGTAATAACAGCTGCAGCAGCAGTTTCTGGACTTGTTAAATATAGCTTTGCACTTTTTGTCCCGGATCGGCCAAGGAAATTCCTATTAGAAGTTCTTAGAGATACAGCATCTGTTTGTGGCGAATTGCTGTTTCCAATGCAAAATCCGCAGACAGGCTCGGTAATCCTCGCTCCTACAGAAAGGAGATCTGCTAATGCTCCTTCTCTAGCAATGTTCTCAAGTACTTGCTTTGAGCCGGCAGAAATAATAAAACTAACAGATGGATGGACCTTTTTCCCTTCCAATATTTTTGCAACTGTCATTAAATCTTTATATGAAGAATTAGTGCAGCTTCCAATGCATACCTGATTTACTTCCATTCCCTCTATTTCTTTTACTGTCTTTATGTTCCCAGGACTATGAGGACAAGCTACCAATGGAACCATCTCACCTAGATTAATATCAATCTGCCTTTCATATTCAGCATCTTCATCGGCTTTAACTTCAACCCAATCCTTTTCTCTACCTTGGGATTTTAGAAACTTTCTTGTGATCTTATCAGATGGAAAAACAGAAGTAGTGGCCCCGCATTCTGCGCCCATATTTGTTATTGTTGCTCTTTCAGGGACAGAAAGCGTTTTTACTCCATCTCCTCCATATTCAAACACACGTCCAACATTACCTTTTGTAGTGAAAATCTCCAAAACCTTTAGAACTACATCTTTTGCTGCAACCCATGGGTTTAGCCTTCCTTTTAAATTTATTCTAATTACTTTTGGACATGTAAGATAAAAGGGTCCACCTCCCATAGCAACGGCAACATCTAAACCACCTGCTCCAATAGCAATCATGCCTATTCCTCCTCCAGTTGGCGTATGGCTGTCAGATCCTAACAATGTTTTTCCCGGTTTTCCAAACCGTTCAAGGTGGACTTGATGGCAGATGCCATTTCCCGCTCTCGACCATAAGATGCCATATTTAGTTGCCATTGTCTGAAGATAGCAATGGTCATCTGCATTCTCAAACCCTGCCTGGATTGTATTGTGATCTATATAGCTCACAGAAAGCTCAGTTTCAACTCTTGGTATTCCCATTGCTTCGAATTGGAGATAGGCCATGGTTCCAGTCGCATCCTGTGTCAAAGTTTGGTCTATCTTAATAGCTATTTCTTCGCCAGGCTCCAATTTTCCTTCCACTAGGTGTTCTTCCAATATCTTTTGAGTTATACTCTTTACCATATTTTATCCTCTATTCTATTTCCTCCGGCTATATTTTCTTATTTCCTCCTCATAGAGGTCGTCCCCCAAGACATCATTGGCCACAATCACCGGAAAATCCTCAACTTCGAGTTCTTTGATAGCCTCTATAACTTCTTTCCCCCGAGGGCCTTTACCAATCATTCCCCTAAGTCCGAGCCTCATTTGATTACCTATCAAGACACTCGAGGGGAACCATTGTCCTTAAAAGTATACTTTCCTTCGTGGGTAAACACAAATCAAAAGTTTGGCCAAGTTTGCGTATTTTGGCTTCTAGAGGGGTCGCTTTTTCTTAGTTTATGGCATCGCTGATGAATACATTATATATTATACAATATTATCTAATTTTGTCAATCCTTCGTATCCCCCTGAGATTCCCCAAAATTTCTTATCGTTTCCCCAAAGATGCTGAATTAAAGAACGATTGAGAAAATGACAAAGTGGAGTGTGCCGTGGATGACTCATGACTTGCAGGTGAAAGTACTGCTCCAGGAATTGCCTGTTCACCTGGATAGCGAGGAGTGCAACGGACTTTAAGACCTCGAAGGAGGAGGATAATGAAGTGGCTTTTGCTCCTAACGTTCATTACTTCCTTCAAACTAACCACAAAACGTACTGGATCATCAGATATTTTTCTCACACATCACCTCCAAAATTTTTATTTTCCGGGAAATTCAGGCTGGTTTAGGGTAGGTACTAAAAGATGAAGTTTTTAAGGTACGAATCTCTGTAATGTGGGATTATAAAGGATTAGAGAGATTTTGCAAGACCCTTATAGTAATCTTTAATAAG
>JBHIAL010000325.1:0-2075 GCA_046758525.1 bacterium | reverse complement strand
ATCAGTGTCCCTGAGATCGAGGAGTATAGCCCACCCACTTCCTTTTTTGAGAGGCTATTAGGAGGACTGTCACTACCATCGCCATTGCCATTCTCTAAGGATGAACTGCTTTTCTTGAGGATGCTGGAAGGCTGGCAGGGAATGCCGAGATACTAATGGCGGGTAACACAATGTCTGTGCCTCTACACTGTCTATGCGTTGGCTTGCTCCAGGAGCCCCACGCCGCAGAACGGGGTCTGCCGAATACAAGTTGAGTACCAAACATCTCACAGTTGGCCTTTGCACCTTTCCTATAGGGTGGGGCACCACGTCGAGAATGTGGGTGTGCGGAATGTAGTTACGACTCCCCCGACCAAAATACTACATTAACGCGCAACGATAGTATCTTGCCTGTCTGCACATCAGAGGAATCCATAATCATTTACTTATACGAAAGTACTAAAGAAAAAGTTACTAAAGATGGATGTTCATCTAAGAAATGACTGGTATTATGGTATTTAAAAGGAGGTGAAAAGTGTCCAGCGTTGTTACATATTTAGAAACACTAACTCCTGGAATGAACGCCAGACTTGACCCGAACTTCAGGCTGTCAACGTTGCCACGACCAGTTTACCACGTACCTATTCCCAAAAGAAATGTCGATTTTCCTCGTTTCAAACCTATCATGCTATCGATTACAAAGCAAAAATTGTCTAGGTAATGGAAGCTTGGAATAATTGGATTTTGTGAACCAGCCTACCTTGTATTGGTCTGAATAGCGGGTATTTGGCCTTTACCCCCACAAATTGTCAATGGACGCCACATTCCTAGAGGTTACGTCCTGTATTATTCACTCAGGCACAGCCACAGCAATCCGTCTCCTGCGATAGGAAAAACTAGAATGAGAATAGGCAAACTGTATAGGCTTAGTGATAACCAATTTGTAGCTGATGTCAACTACCAGCTCTTCCAATACGAAGTAGCAAAAAACTTGTGGGGAGAACTTACGCTTTCCGACCATGCATTACTAAATGAGGGAGATGTCTTCGTGATTGAGCTAGAGGATAAGCGTAAAATTAAATGTAGTTTACAAAAGAGGATTAATCGGGCAGTAAGCGGAATTCCACCTCGCTATGTATATCGCATTACAGGTATTAGCGCAATTGAATAGTACAAACGAACGTATTCTCAGGTTGGCTCTCGACATCTCTTGGCAAGCTATATGGCTAATAAAATCGCTGTTTCTAACCATAAGTTCTCGCCACAGAATGAGCCGAATGGATATTGTATTGCCCAAGAGAGGCTTATTTTAAATAATATGTTGTCGAAAGCTCGCTGTTGATAATAGTTTGACCTTGTTGGAATACAACAAGGCAGCCATAACTTGGAGGCGAAAATGCTAATAGTGTCCGAAGGTGCCAAAAAGGAGTTAAAAAAAATACTTTCTGCCAGTGTAGATATGCCGCAGGCACGTCTACGGATCATAGACAGAGGTCAAGGAAGGTTAGGTTTAGGCTTGGACATAGAGATGCCAGGTGATGAAATAGTAGAACATGAAGGCTCTGGAGTCCTAGTTGTGGAACATGGACTAGCTACCAGCCTTGACGGAGTAATTCTTGACGTTGAAAATGCTGTCGAAGGTACCGAGCTAGTTCTATGCGAAAAAGCTAAAATTGTTTTATAGGTTATTTCACATCAGTCAAGTTCAATAATAATTCTGTTTGTGTGATTGTCAATACCCATAGCTGTGCCCCACATGGGTATGCCCCACGAGCCCCACGCCGCGGAACGGGGCTCGCCGGGACCCAGACGAGTGCCATACGCCTCGCAACCGGCTTCATGCGCCTGCACCAATTCGGCAGGGTGCCAGGTTGGGAATCTGGGCTTCTCCATAAGATGTGGTACAATTTCTGGGGGCAGGTCAGTTTAGCTTAATCGCTCATTTTGGGGAGGTACAGACTATGATTGGTCGACTTTGGCATGGCTGGACGGCCCGTGAAAACGCGGACGCTTACGAGAAACTTCTGCGAACAAAGGTCTTGCCAGGAATCCACAGGGTAGAAGGATATGAGGGAGCCTACTTGTTGCGCAGGGAT
>JBHIAL010000324.1:0-2077 GCA_046758525.1 bacterium | reverse complement strand
CGGCTCCCCAATGTTTTTGCCGTGACCGATCGAATTATTATCTTAAGGACCGGAAAACGGGTGGGGGAGAGAATTACTAAAGATACCACCCCTGAGGAAATTATAGATCTGATGGTAGGAATGTATTGAAGGCAGATCAAAAAGCTAGAGGCTTTATAAATTCTGGTAAATATATAACGGGTGGTTTGATAAAATTTGGTCAATTTCGAGAAGCTCCCTCATTAGTGGCACTCCTGGGGATTATCTTGATCTCCTCTTTGCTTTCTCCTCACTTCTTTACCGGAACAAATATTAAAAATATTTTCACTCAGGTTTCCATTATTGCTATATTAGCAGAGGGCCAAGCCTACGTTATCTTAACGGGAGGAATTGATCTTTCCCCGGGATCTGTGTTAGCCTTAGTGAGTGTCGTAATAGCCGGATCCATGAAATGGATGAATCTACCTGTTTACCTGGCTGTACTCATCGGACTGGGTGTGGGAACTCTCTGCGGTTTAACCAGTGGTCTTCTGGTGACCAGGGTCAAAATCCCTTCTTTCATCGCTACTCTGGCTATGATGGCTGTAGCGCGGGGTCTAGCACTAATATATACCAAGGGAGTTCCCATATCGATGTTTCCTCCTGAATTCAGAATAATTGCCCGATATTTGGGACCTATCTCCGTTCTCACGCTCATTATGATTGGCATGCTCGTAATCGGTCAACTAATATTGTCCTGGACTCGAACCGGTCAATATATTCATGCTACTGGTGGACATGAGGAAGCTACCAGGTATCTGGGAGTAAATGTGGATAGAGTCAAGCTATTTGCCTTTGCCTTCTCCGGATTCTCTGCCGCAGTGGGGGGGGTTATGTTGACCGCCCGAATGGATTCAGCGTATCCTAATGTGGGACAAGGGTATGAACTTGATGCCATAGGTGCCGCTGTCCTTGGCGGTATAAGCTTCACCGGGGGTATAGGATCCGTGGGAGGGGCCTTTATGGGGGCTCTGGTTATAACCATATTGGGAAATTTGTTAAATCTACTTCGTGTTTCAGGATTTTACCAGTATGTTTTTAAAGGCATAATACTGGCAGTAGCAGCCTTATCTCTCTCCCGAGGAGTAAAATACGCTAAATAGGAGGAGGAAGTTTATGGATGCCCAGAAGATTGCTGTTGGCTTGTGGTTGTTTGGGAAACTTTCAGACCGATTCACCACCTACCATGGATCTAGAACCTTGGAGGAGAAGATGGAAGAGGCCTCTAAGGTGAAACAGATTCAGGGTCTGGAGGTAATGTATCCAGTTGATTTTAAAGAGGAGGAAATCGATAAATTTAAGAGTCTTCTTAAGAAGCATAACTTAAAAGTTGCCACGGTGATTGTTGATCATTTCTGCCACCCTAAATGGATGTATGGCTCTTTTACCTCCTCAGAGAGAAAGATAAGAGAAGATGCTATTCAGCTTACCAAGAGAGCAATGGATGTATCGAGAGAGCTAGAATGTCCTCGAATCAACCTATGGCTGGGACAAGATGGCTACGACTACCCCTTTCAAGCAGACTATAAGGTTAGTTGGGATTGGTTGGTCGAGGGGATAAAAGCTTGTGCAGAGTATCAACCAGAGGTTAAAGTAGCCTTAGAGTATAAAATAAAAGAACCCCGAACTCATATATTCATAGCCACAGTGGGCAAAGCAGTGCTGCTGGCTAATGCTGTAAATCTAAAAAACGTGGGAGTAACGCTTGACGTCGGTCATGCTCTTTTCTGCGGTGAAAATCCATCAGAATCTTTGATTTTGCTGGACAGATGGGGAAAGCTTTT
Organism: bacterium; assembly: GCA_046758525.1. Taxonomy (GTDB): domain Bacteria; phylum Aerophobota; class Aerophobia; order Aerophobales; family AE-B3A; genus AE-B3B. Next base: position 275 of record JBHIAL010000324.1, on the reverse strand, counting down.
TCACCTTCACCTCAATGATAACTACCGGGAATGGGATCATGACATGATTGTGGGTTCGGTGAACCTGTGGGACTATCTGGAACTGTTCTTCTGGCTAAAGCAAATCAAGTATGAAGGTTGGTTTTCTCTCGATGTTTATCCCTACCGGGAGGACGTGATAGGTGCTTGCCAGCAATCTATAGAGAACATTAAAACTTTAATGGAGCTGGTTGACAAACTGGGCGTGGACAAATTAACCACCATAGTTCAGGGAAGAGATGCTACTAAGACAGCCG
>JBHIAL010000323.1:0-2092 GCA_046758525.1 bacterium | reverse complement strand
CCCAGCCCAAATTTAATGAGGTGCCCAAAAACATCATCCCAGGAAACTCCTATAAGAACTTCTTTCCCTTCTTTAACCATGGGTTGGATAGAAATCCCTCTTATCCTGTTGGCTTGCACTATTCTTTTTGCCCTTTCCCTTAGCTCGTAAAATGATGTTTCCACATCGGCCGGTTTCAGGTTTAGCAGGACCCCTCCAGTATCAGATTTATGCAGTATAGCCGGGGATTCGATCTTCATAGCCAGGGAAGAATTTAGTCGGCCTGCTACCTCAAGGGCCTCAGCTAGCTCCTTTACCAGATAATTCTCCACGGTGGGAATGCCGTAGGCTTTCATTATCTGGAGCGCTCTTTCCCCTCCAATTTCGAGATATCCCTCTTTTATCGATTCATTCAGAATGTGGTCAACTCGGGATTTGCTCACTGGGAAGGTCTTTACCGCCTCCACTGGTCTTTTTAGCCACTCACCATATCTAAACATCGCTTCAAAGACTCTGACAGCGTCTTCCGGGTCTCCATAATTGGGAATTCCATGATTTTGTAAAATCTCGACCGCGCGTTTTACCTTCTTCTGGCCCATAAAGCCGGTGAGGATAGTTTTTTTAATTTCTGGACAAATTTTTATTATTATTCTGGCTGTTTCATCCTCATCAGAACCACTTTGAGGTGTCAATAAAACTATGACTCCATCGACATTTGGGTCAGTGAGAGTCGCCTCCAGAGCAATCTCATACCGATCGGATTTAGCATCTCCTAGGATATCTATGGGATTAGCCACGGAACTATCCTGGGGTAGTTTTTCCCTGAGTCTTTTCTTGGTCTCCTCCTCCAGGTTAGCCAGCTCCAGAGAAAACTGCTCACAAGCATCAGCAGCCATAATGCCTGCCCCACCTCCATTGGTTAGTAGAAGAACTCTCCTTCCTTGAGGAATTGGCTGGGAGGAAAACCCCCGAGCAAAATCAATTGCTTCCCGCAGAGAATTAGCTCTAATTATTCCCGAAGCCTCAAAAGCTACATCATAAGCTTCATCCTGTCCAGCTAAAGATCCGGTATGGGAGGAAGCTGCTCTTTTTCCATCATCTGATCGACCAGCCTTTATCATCACCACAGGCTTTCTGGAGGTAACCTCCTTGGCCACCGAGATAAAATCTCTTCCTCTTTCAATCCCTTCCAGGTACCCCAAGATAACATCTGTCTCCGCATCGTCCTTGAGCATGGCTAAAAAATCTACCTCATCTAAATCGGCCTTGTTACCAAGACTGATAAACTTGGAAAGACCTATTCCTTCCCCTTCAGCCTTATCAAGAATAGCACAGCCTAGGGCACCTGATTGAGAAAGGAAGGCAATATTTCCCGGTGGGGGACTGGCAGGAGCAAAGGAAGCATTGAGGCGATGATGAGCATCGATTATGCCTAAAACATTGGGTCCAAGGATACGAATTCCTAGGTTCCTCGAGAGCTTGAGCAGTTGTGATTCGAGCTTAGCTCCTTGCTCGCCCACTTCCTTAAATCCAGCGCTGATTATAACTACCGAATCGATCCCCGTGGCTCCACAATCTTGAATCACCGAGGGAACCCCTCGGCTCGGAACAACTACGATAGCCAAATCAATAGGTTGGGAAACCTCAACCAGACTGGGGTAAGCCTTGATTCCCATTATTCGGGTGGTGGAATCAGCCTTAACATTTATCGGAAAAATTCTCCCCGGGAATCCGCCTTTCAAAAGATTTTCCAGGATCTGATTTCCCAATTTCATTTCCTTGATGGATGCGCCTATCACCGCTACCGAATCCGGCTTAAAAAATTTTTCTAGCAACTTTTCCCTTCTTAAAGATATTTACCATACCTTCTTTCTCTTCTTTGGTCAAGAGAATCTCGGGATTTTCCTTTTCCTCTTTCTGCGTCCTCCCTGAGGTTCTTTTAGACTTTAAGTTTTTCCAGAAGCTTTTCTCTTACCAAATCGGGGATTAAATCCTGGGTACCTCCACCTAATTTGACGATCTCCTTGATTATGCTGGAGGAAAGGTAGGAGTAACGCTGGTTGGTCATAAGGTAGACAGTTTCAATCTTAGAGTTTAGTTTTCTATTCATCAG
>JBHIAL010000322.1:0-2094 GCA_046758525.1 bacterium | reverse complement strand
TTCTTAAATTCTTCATAGACAAGATCCTTCTCCATCTCCACGATCTGTTGCATCATTACGTACTTGCCGGTACTGGCAGCAATTCGACTAAAATGGAAAGGGTTAACCTCTATTTCCACCTGATCTCCCAATTTTATCGTGTCATTGATTTTCCGAGCTTCTTCCAGAGAAATTTCTGTTCCGGAATTGGTCGCTTTTTCTACTACCTCCTTGTCTACCAGAACCTGAACTTTTCCTTTTCCTTCGTCCAGAATCACTCTCAAGTTCCGAGGTGGTTGGTTATATTTTTTCTTGTAAGCCGAGGTCAAAGCCTCTCTAACGCCCTCTAAAAGGATCTCAGAAGAAAGACCCCTTTCTCTTCCTATACGTTCTAGAAGAAAGAAAAATTCACTACTTTGCATCTTGAATCAGCTCCCTCATTCGCTGGGAAATCATATTCTTTCGAACTTTCTCAATCTTTGCCTCTCGACGAGTTTTAATTTCGATCCTATCTTCTTTTAAAAAGGTGTCGCCCACAATGACTTTAAAAGGAATACCAACTAGATCTGCATCATTAAATTTTACTCCGGCGCTTAAGTCCCGGTCATCCCATAATGTTTCTACCCCATGATCTTTTAGGTCCTGATAAACATCCCCCGCTGCCTTAAGGGTTTTCTCCGAGGTTGGTATTACTATGGCCTGAAAGGGGGTGATCTCTGGGGGCCAAATGATACCCTGTGAATCATGGCTTTGTTCTATTATTGCGGCAGGAAGCCTGCTTATCCCAATCCCATAGCAACCCATAACAAAATAATTTTCCTCTCCCTTTTCATCTAAAAAGGTAGCTTTAAGAGACCGACTGTAGATTTCTCCCAGTTGGAAAAGATGACCTATCTCAATTCCCCTCCTTACCTCCATCTGACTCTTACAGAACGGACACATATCCCCGGACAGAGGAAACCCTATGTCTCCAATTATAGTCGGTTGAAAATCCCTGCCGGCATTGACGTTTAACAAATGCGTGTCTTTGCGGTTAGCTCCCGCAACTAAATTCCGACTTCTCATTACTGTATTGTCTGCAATTAGTTGGTATTTGTCAAGTCCGATTGGTCCAGTAAATCCAGGCTCGACTCCAATTTCCTCTTTAATCAAATTGGTCCTGGCTATTTCAAGCTTTTTTACCTTTAACAACAATTTAAGCTTTGCCTCATTTATCTGGTGATCACCTCTAATCAGGGCAGCCATCAAGCCCTTCTCAGTCTGATAAAAAATGATCTTTAAAATGTCCCTGGGTCTACAATGAAGAAATTGACTTACTTCTTTGACGGTCCTGGTATTAGGCGTGTAGACTTCCTTCATAGTTTTGAGTTCAGCTTGAACTTCCTCTGGTAGCTCATATTCAGCTTTTTCCAGTTTTGCCGCATACCCACAGTGGTCGCATAGTACAATTTTATCTTCACCCGAGCTAGCCAGAGCAATGAATTCCTCGGAGACTTTGCCTCCTATGGGACCAGTATCAGCTCCTACCACTCTGTAATCCAATCCACAGCGAGAAAAAATTCTTTCATAGGCTTTTTTCATTTTTTGGTAAACTGAGGCTAATTCTTCTTCATTTCGACAGAAGCTATAGGCATCTTTCATCAAGAACTCCCTCGCTCGAATGACTCCACCCCGTGGTCTTAGCTCATCTCTAAATTTCGTCTGAATCTGATAAGGTGTTAAAGGAAGTCTCTTATAAGAACTTATCTCTTCTTTCACCAACTGAGTTATCATCTCCTCATGGGTGGGTCCTAAAGCAAACTCTGCCTCTTTTCTATCCTGAAAGCGAACAAGCTCTCGTCCGTAATTCTCCCACCTTCCGCTCTTTTTCCACAGATCAGCCGGTTGGAGAAAAGGAAGGATCAACCGTTGTGCTCCAATCCGGTCCATTTCATCCTCAATAATGGAGCTGATTTTAGCCAAAACTCTATATCCTAAAGGAAGGTATGAATATATACCAGCAGCAAATCTCTTTATCAAACCTGCTCTAAGCATCAATTTGTGGCTCAGATACTCCGCCTCCTTGGAGGACTCCTTAGAGGTAGAAAACAAATATTGGGAAAGTCTCATTGATTA
>JBHIAL010000321.1:0-2103 GCA_046758525.1 bacterium | reverse complement strand
CATTCGCAGAAAAGTCTTGACATTTCCTATATTCTTATATATCTTATAAATATAAGATATAAGGAGATATTATGTACAGATCTCAGATGACAAGGGAGGAGCGTGAGTCCCGGTCCAGGCTAAAACCATATATCAGTTACCAGGGTTTTCTCAAAGGCTCCCTAACCATGAGGAAACACACATGCGGAAAACCCAATTGCAAATGTGCAAAAAGCAGCTATAAACATAGTTCCCTTTACCTGACCAGGATGAAAAATGGCAAGATTGAACAGCTTTATATCCCAAAAGATAAGGAAGAGTTTGTGCGCAAATGGGTAAAAAATTTCCATGTGCTTCAAGAGCTGTTAGAGAAAATATCCTCTATTTACTGGGATAGGTTAAAGAGAAAGGATTAAGCTATTCTCAGGCGCTTTCTTCGCTATGTAGAGAAGGTCTATCATTTTACAAGTCTCCTCACCGGTATTACTGACACTCGTATCCAGCCAGTAATCGAGACGCCTACTATATTTTCAAGCGCAGTCATCATGATGCTTACTCGCATGGGCTCTCTTAATGCCTTGGAACAGGATAGGGGCAATAGCTTCTGGAGGAGGTGGCTGGGAAGGGAGTTACCGAGTGCTGATACGATGGGAAGAGTATATTCTCGGATTATCCTGGATTCGATCCGCTTTCTTATACACCATGTGTATACAAGGTTAAAAAGGAATAAGGCCCTAAAGAAGACTTATGGTTTTTATGTGCTGATCATAGATGGCCATGAATCAAGCTCAAGCTACCTGCGCTGTTGTTCTGGTTGTCTGAGAAGAAGAGTACATACCAGAGAAGGAAAGCGTATTCAGTACTATCACCGCAATGTCATAGCTATGCTCTCGGGTGAAGATTTTCCTATTCTCTTAGATGAGGAGGAACAAAGGAAAGGAGAAGATGAGGTTGCCGCTGCCACTCGACTCTTGAAAAGGATTCTTAAAAATTATCTCCGTGCCTTTGAGGTGGTTGTGACAGATGGATTATATCTCGAGGCACCTTTTTTCAAACTTCTCTTAGATCATGGCAAAAATGTGATAGCTGTCTTAAAAGATGAGAGGCGGGATTTGATGGAAGATGCAAAAGCTCTTTTTCAATATGAGAAACCGTTGGTTGAGATAGAGGGCACGACCAAAAGAGAGATGTGGGATATTGAAGAGTTTACTTCATGGGAAAGTTTGAATAGAGAGGTAAGAGTGGTTCGTTCTTTGGAGACTAAAACTGTTTGCCGGCAACTAACTGGTAAAGAGGAGGAAGAGACATCTGACTGGATGTGGGCTACGACCTTATCTCAACAAGAAGCAAGCACTGAAGCTGTTGTAAATCTTGGACACTCAAGATGGCTCATTGAGAATAAGGCGATTAATGAGATGGTAACGTATTGGCATGTAGACCATGTGTATAGACACCATCCGACTGCGATATCTGCGTTCTGGCTTACCCTTATGCTGGTACTCAATTTATTCCGCGCTTTTGTTTATTTGAATATTAAGCCTTGTCTTAGATACAAACACAGCAATCTCTATTTTGCCATGCTCTGCTTTTCAGGACTTTATGATGGGAACTTACAGAAAATTCCTCCATGAGCCGAGTTCCCTTCCCCCAAGCCATAGACAATATTATCTTCTTCCTCAAACTAATATTAGGGAAGTGTCGCCTCAACTCAAAAATAGTGAGAAATAACCAATAAAAATAGTTCAAAATCTCCCTGATTCGAATCTAGTTATAACAAAGATTTTCTTTTTATAGGGTTATTCTTGCTTTTTAAGAAAAGTTGCGGAATCGCTGTTCTTTCGGCGCGTTCTTTGACATCATTTATCTGCTGTGATATAAGCGAACCTATTCATTGAAAGAGAGAAGAGCAAAGAAAAAAAGCAAAAATCTCTCCAAGTTTGGTAGAAGTAATATTTCAAAGGCGTTTGAATGCCGAATAAAGAATGGATGCTGGAGGCCCGAGGGCAGAAGTGGCTGAAAGGACTTCATGTCACCTTGGCAGCATTTTCGGTAGGAGCAATCCTATCGATGCTTGTTCTCCTGCTCCTCAAACAGAATTTTAAGGCAGCAGAAAATTTATTTCCC
>JBHIAL010000320.1:0-2110 GCA_046758525.1 bacterium | reverse complement strand
TTTAAACGCTTTTCTAAATTTGGAACAAAGCATAGGTTTACATTTTTGTAAAGATAATTTTTATAGCTTTGATCAGAGGGGCAAAAGACAGCAACACCCACCCCAAGCTCTACGAATTTTTCACTTAATTTTTCTACAAAAGTTTCAAATCCACCATATTTTGCTGGTATTCCTCTACTCCCTAAAATTGCAATTTGTAACACTCGCCCCACCTTCTAAAAGTGCGGGATTTCTCGGTATGTATTAACCTAACCTTTGCGCTATTTAAATGGCTCATATCAGTATATGTCTAATATCTTTTCGACCGGTATTTTGTGCGCGCGCTTGTCTTCTCTTTCCCTTAAGGAGGACTACAGTGGTAGACCCCCTATGGGCGGTGCCAAAAATAGAGAGCTGCTTAGAAAACGTTTTTATTGCTTGAATTGGATATCTTAAAGGAGCTAAGGTTTTTACTCTGTAGAAGATGCTATAATTCCACATTTCAGCCTTAAGGACTGAATGAAGGTCGTGCATTCGTCTAGAACCCTTTGGCATCCAAGTTAAACAAAGGATTTTCAGCAATGGCACCCGATTTCTTCTAAGCATAACATAGTCCTCGTCATTTAACACCCTTTCGTGACCAGCAACCTGTGCCATGATACAAATCACGTAACAAAACCTTGCGCAGAAGACACATCAATCAATCCCAAAAAATGTGTCTGGATGAATTCACCTACAGGATGGAGACATAACTAAGAAACAGAATCCTCTATAAACTAATGAACATTACGGAGCAACAACCAAACATGCTAGAATAAGAGCATCCCCAAATTCGTTAACACGAAAACAATTCAGCAATAACCTCTGGCAAAAAAAGGAGCTTATTCTCTTCCAAACCGAAACATATTCCAAAGACGCTCATGAAGATAATACAAGACAATCTTTGCAAAAAATTCGACAGCGCCTATTTGAAGACTAACCCCGATCTCCCTCGTAAAAATAAAAACCAAAACTATAGTGGTCAAAGTCGCGATCAACCGAAAGCTTACAGATTTCAAGATGCTCCTCACACGATTTTCCATCAGTTTCCGCTCCAATGTTCTTCGTCAATTCCCTCGCACTCTACTTATCCCTTCCTGTAATATTTCATTAAGATCCCTACAATTTCAGGACACATCGTCTTATCTGATGGCACAGCTCCCTGTCTGATCCCAAACTTCCCATTTTCTAGAGAACAAGAGCTTTCCTTCCAACGATCTCCTCTTGCACCATTCTGTCAATCTCTGATTCGATATAACCTCTCAATTCCTCCAAACCACCATCACTCCACACATTTGCTTATCCTATTTTTTCCAATCTCGCTACTCTTTAACTTTTTCTTCCAAAATTCTATTAGTTCTTTATCCAAACTTTGATAGGTGATGTATAGTCTTTTAATGTGAAGGAACATTCTCAGGAAAAAATATTATGAGAGGAGGGGAGAGAGGGATAAAAACTAAAGAGCTAATATGTTATGTTCCTATTATGTTTTTATCGATATCGTGCGCAAAAATAGGGGTAGGCTAATTGTGTGTTTTGTGCTGTTTCGGTAATTCGGTACCGAATAATGTTGAGGCTACATACCCCCCTCCCCCCGTATAGGGGGTCTATAAGAGAGAGAAATAAAATGAAAATTATCCCCAACAATTTATTTTCGTTATAAACTGGCGCGCGGATTAGGGTATCCACAATTTTTCTATGTCCTGAGAGAACTGATTTTTTAGTTATGCATGAGGCATAGCCGAAATTCGATTTAATGTTGAGGAAATCGTTAAGAATGAAGACGAAACAATAGTCCATGATTAAATCAGCGACATGTGACCACAAATGAACATCTTGGTGACTGGTGGAGCGGGTTACATTGGAAGCGGGCTTTTAGTCAAGTTAGGTGAGAAATTCCCAGACGCTACTATAACATCCCTCGACAACTTAGAGATAGGAGACTACCGCTACGTTGACCACCTCAGAAAAAACAATCGCTATCTTCTCCTTGCAGGTGATATAAGGAAAAAATCTGATGTGAGAAAAGCCATAACCCGGGACACAAGCATAATCATGCATTTAGCCGCCATACCAGGAGTAAAACCTTGCA
>JBHIAL010000319.1:0-2115 GCA_046758525.1 bacterium | reverse complement strand
GCCAAATGTGATCGGTTATATCAGCTGCCATAGCTGGAGTTCTTTGAATCCACTTTTTAGTATTGTTTTTGAACTCTTGACGTAGACCTAAATGCTCTTTGACAAAGTGATAATATCCTAAAGCTAAGTACAACTGGGCCTCCAGTTTGCTGATCTCTTTAGAGAATCCGTTGGTCTTTCGCCCTAATCTCCTTGAGTGTTGTCTTAGGGTCAGGTTGTTACGTTCTATGAAAGAGATGTTGACGCTTTTACTAACAGAAGAGGCCTCCAAGAGCCTCTTTACCTCTTGCTGTTTTCCAAAGATAACCTTGGTGCTTATAGAAACCACACGGCCCTTTCTGCGATGCTTTACTACCTGGGCATATCTGAGTTCTGAAGGGGGCTTCAGTTTAGGTTTCTTAGGACGCCCCCTTTTTCGTGGCCCCTTTGGTATATTCTCTGGGATACCATAAATTCTCAGTAAGGCGTCTTTATAATGTTTCAACTCATCGCTTGTAAAAAATGGAATAACCCCATCAGTAACACCATATATCTTTTCTACAAGCTTATAGGCATTGGCCTTGGTTCTTTTACCAACCACAAAGGCTGGCAACATCTTAGATATAGGGTCAAAACCTAACCAGACCCAAGCATCACCATAATGGGTGAGGATTTTCTCTAAGGGTGTGAGGTTTTTCTCCTTTTTTTTACAAAACTCCAGAGTTCATCGAGTTGACATTCTTCAAGGTGAAGGTCCTTGAGAAGCTCGTTCAACACTTTTTGACAATGGCTACTGGCACGTTCAAAGATCCGATAAACAGTATCTTTATCTATACCCATAATTCTGGCTGTGGCACGGATACTGTTACCTTCGGCCAGACACCTAACCACTGTTTCAATGATTTCTTCATCCAGGTGAAGACCAAAAAAGACTGTATTGCGACGCTCAGAAAATCTACTCTTACAAGTTCTACATCGAAGCAGTTTGGTATTGCGTTTGCCATAGGTGTCATAACAAACTATGTTACCCTGTCCCTTCTTTCCATAATCTTCGCATTTTTTGTTGGGGCAGAAACATTGAGATATATCCATGGCTATCCCCCCGATTATGTGAGATTATTTTAAACCTCAATTTATCATAATCGAAAGGATATAACAATACAAAATTACAATAATACGGGGACATCAGGGACGAGGGAAGTCCCCTTTTTAAAGGCAATGATTTTGCCCTTTTCTATACATCTTTTAAATTCTGGATTCAGGTCCTCTTTTCCCACAAGACGATGCCCTTATTTAGTTCCTCTAAAAGTACTTCCTTTCTGTTTCTCATCGAAAGGTACTCTTCGACACGAACGATCACGGGCTTGATTTCTCTTTTAATCCGCTTTGAATCTTTTCTTATTGCATTCAGAACTTTCGCCTTATCCTCGCTTACAATGAAAAGGTCTATGTCGCTTTCACTTGTATCCTCACCGGTTGCACAACTGCCGTAAAGAACTATCTTACTGCAGACATCACGTATTCTCAAAATAAGGCCAGTTAGGTCAATTATGTTTTCAAACTTCTTAAATTCTCGCACTTCTGGACTATCGGCAATGACCCGGTACAGATAAAGTTGTCCCTTTTTCTCCCTGGTGACCACTCCCATGCTAAGGAGGAGCTTGAGGGTTTGATTCGTCGCTCCTATGCTTACGTTAACTGATCGGGCAATCTCCCTTTCGTAATGGGGGGTGTACGGGACACGACAGAGATAAGAAAAAATCTTCAACGGGACCTTATTTAGAAGGTTTTTCTTAAAGTCCATAGGCTTTTCATTTGCATAATACAAGTGTTCAATTAAATGTTATGAGTGTTCATTTTAATGAATCATTAATTGGAAGTCAAGTTCGAATTTTCAGCTATTTCAGAATAGAGGTGTTCCCAATGTTTGGAGGATCTTAAAGAACCCCGGCCTTTTGCATGCTGGGAGAAGGGGAGAGGGGACGCCCCTTATTTTCTGCCTAATTCCTTTACGATTGATTCTCTTTAACCCATCAATAAAAAGTAGCCTGTGAACTTTCCCTCTCCGGTCGGATACTCCCCCTGGAAGATTTCGGGTCAGTTTATTAGGGGCTGTTGCCCAAAGCTGAATTTACG
>JBHIAL010000318.1:0-2139 GCA_046758525.1 bacterium | reverse complement strand
ATCCCTCCGGTGCAGAAAAACCAGACAGCCAGAGGCCAGAATTTTTTCTCAGATAAAACCATTTTAAATAGTGACATTTGTCCCCATACCTCAGGAAACACTTGTCAGTTGTAGCTTTTCAGCTACACTGTAAATAAGTAAAATGAGTGAGGAGGTGGACAAATGCCACAAGATAATGTCATTGCTCGTCTTTCGGTAAAGAGCCAAGAGCATATATTTCTCCATGAGCTTGAGAACGGCTTTGAGCTTTCTCCAAAGGAAGCAAGGGGAATATTAGAGTCAGCTAAAACGGTGTTTAACTTAGAAGGAGCATCTCGGTCAGGAAACCTTCGTCCTGGTCAGATAAAAGAAATTGTCCTTGCTCGAGAGGCATCACCGGGTAAACCCTTAAGCCAGCTAAGGAAGGTAGAAGTAACCCTTACCTTAGATGCCAAAGAGGAGGATCTTGATGTTCTTTCAAAATATGGTAGAAAGGCTCTTCGAAGGGTGCGTATACTGCGATTGGTAGATGAGACTCTGGATCAAGGAGGAATCCTTACTCAAGAGGATTTAGCCCGCATCTTGAATGTAGATGTTCGAACCATAAAGCGTGATATTGCTCATCTTCGAAGAGCAGGATATCTTGTCCATACTCGAGGACAGATAAAGGGAATAGGCAGAGGAAGATCCCACAAGGTAGCCATCGCTGAGCTTTACCTCCAAAGATATACCTACACCGAGATCTCCAGAAGGACCAGACATTCTCCCTTTGCCATCAAAAGGTACCTTACCACCTTTGCCAGAGTAATAAACTTAACTAAAAGAGGAATAAACTCTCAGGAGATAGCTTTTCTTTTGGGGATCTCCTCTCATTTAACCAAGGAATATCTTAGACTTTACCAAAACTATAGCCTCCCCCAATATCAGGATAGGATAGAGGATATAAGTAGTCTCTCTTCCCCTTTACCTAAAATTAGTTTAAAAAAGGGGGATATCCTATGAGAACTAGAGGAAAAGAGTCGCATTATCTTTCCGTGCCTAAAAGGAGCTTCAAAGGGGCTTTGATTCATCTTCTGGAAACTGAGTATAAGATCATCGGAAGCCATAAGGTAATCCAGATGATAGCAGAGGATATAGAAGACCTTGCCCGGCAGTTTTTTCCTTCTTCTGTTTCTCCTGGAACTCTTGTTTGGACTACCACCTCCACCTCTGAGAAGAAGGTAAGTTATGGCAGAAAAACAGAGGACCAGCCAACCTCCACCGTAAGACTTCCCCTACTTACTCTGGAGGATATCCAGAATAAGATAAGAGCTCACTCCCAAAAACAAAGAGTCTCTCAGGAGATAGAGAGGATGGTACGTATGATCAAAGCTGCCTTTAAACAAGGGGGGCTTCTCTCCATAGCAGAAGTTGCTCTCATAATGAACCGCGGTATTCTTACTATCCAAAAAAGAGTTGCTCAGTACCAAAAGGAGAAAGGTGAGGTTCTGCCTCTAAAGGGAAATATTCTTGACCAGGGTTCATCCCCGACTCACAAAGGAATCGTTGTCAAGCTCTACGAGAAGAAAATTGCTCCTCCTGACATTGCCAGGCAAACCGGACACTCACTGGATGCAGTGGATAGATACATCTCTGATTATGAAAGAGTAAAGATCCTTTTGCGAAAAGGAGCAGCCTTGAAAGAGATAGGTCAGCTCATTGGAAGAGGTCTTAGCACGGTAAAACAGTATGAGCGAATTGCTGTACTTTATCATCCAGAACTAGCTACGAGAAAGAGCAAAATTTAGGCTTAAAAGGAGAAAAACTTGATATTTCTCACATTCTCCTATATCTTTTATAAAAAAGGGCTCATAAGAGGCTATTTTAGGCATTTTATTTGACAGGGTAATAATATTCACCCCTAAATATTTCTAACATTAAAATAGCCAATTTATATGACTTCTCAAGCAAGCTTTAATAAACATCTTCAAGATATAGTCTCTTTAAATATAGAAATATCAATGACTCTGACTATGGGGACAGATGTCCCAATAGTAAATTCGATATTTTCAACTATGGAGCATAAAAGGCCATATAAGAATGTCAACTAAAATACAGTCTTGTCATTCGCTTCTTTAAAATAACGACATTTATCCATTGCTGAATATCTTGCAGCCCTAA
>JBHIAL010000317.1:0-2141 GCA_046758525.1 bacterium | reverse complement strand
TGGCCCGCACCATTTTGGTGCAGCTACTCCCATAAAATGAGCTTGAACCGCAGAGATATTATGCACTCAAGGAATTGCCTTACTTTAGTGCATAATTTGCACCCACTTAGGGCACATAAGTCAGTTAGTCTCATCCTTTTTATAACCATCTTACCTACCCAATAGCTTTATAGACTTAATAGATCACGTTATTGGATAACCCCGCCCAGCTTTTTCTCTCACTTAAAGGGCTTGGCATGAAAGTTGCTGATAAGGAAATTGGTGAGAGTTGGAAACGGGTTCCAACCTTGAGCAAGTTTTTGGTATTGATTTGAGTCTCGCCAGAGGAGATCCTCATGAATTCTATCCTCATCGTAGATGATGATGAGCGCCAGAGAAAGCAGATCTATTGGGCCCTCAAGGACTATTATGAACTCTTTGAGGCGGTGAATAGGTTAGAGACTCTTCAAATCGTAAATGAACATCCGGTCGATTTGGTACTTTTGGATCTGCATCTTCCCCCTCGAGAGGACACCCCCGAGGAGGGGATGAAACTCTTAAGAGAGATCAAGAAGGTTCACTCTGAAATCTCAGTGGTGGTGATTACTGCCGATGGTGACAAGAAAACATCCCTGGAGGCTGTCAAACACGGAGCATGTGATTATTTTACCAAGCCTCTTGACCTGGAGGAGGTGAAGGTTGTTCTTAAAAGAGCTCTTTACATGCAAAGCCTGCAGCAGGAGAATGAGCGTCTGCAGCGACAATTAGAAAGCAGATACACCTTTACCAATATTGTGGGAAAGAGCCAAAAAATGCAGGAGAGCTTCAGATTAATTAAGAAAGTAGCACAGAGTAATTGCTCGGTTCTCCTGCAGGGAGAAAGTGGAACCGGCAAGGAGCTGGTGGCTCGGGCCATCCACTATAATGGCCCGAGGAAGGAGAAGACCTTTATGCCGGTCAACTGTGCCGCTTTACCTGAAGCGCTCCTGGAAAGCGAGCTATTTGGCTACGAAAAAGGGGCCTTCACGGGAGCGGGTGCTAGAAAGCTGGGGAAATTTGAGGTAGCCTCTGAGGGAACCATTTTTCTGGATGAGATCGCCGATATGAGCCTCCCCATGCAGGCCAAGATACTAAGGGTGGTTCAGGAGCAATCTTTTGAAAGGGTAGGGGGAACAAAGTCCGTAAAAGTTGACTTTCGTCTCATTACCGCAACTAATAAGGATCTGGAGAAGGCAATAGCTAAGGGGTTCTTCAGGGAGGATCTCTACCACCGTTTAAATGTGGTCACTATCTACCTTCCTCCGTTGCGTCAAAGGAAGGAAGATATCCCCCTTTTGGCAAACTGTTTCTTAAAAAGATATAATCGAGTAAATGGCGAGAAAGTAAAGACTATCTCGACTGAGGTTCTGGATCTATTAATGGGTTACGAGTGGCCGGGTAATGTTAGAGAGCTGGAGAATGTTATTGAAAGAGCTGTGGTTCTGAGCAGCAACGACGTTATTTTACCGGAGGATATTTTGTTAAGACCGTGGAAGAGCACTTCGGATTCAGAGATCATCTCGTCTCCCCGGTCTATTTCACTGGTTGAAGGGGAAAAAGCACTCATCCAAAAAGCCTTGAAGGCCACACACTGGAATCAAACCAAGGCAGCAAAGCTATTGGGAATACATCGAAATACCCTGCGACGAAAAATAAAGTACCTCAAGATCCATTAGGAACAGAAAAAGTTCTCTATCGCGGGATCATTCCCTTAGGAGGAAGAGTCCCAAAGCTTCGAAGACTAATTAGGAGTTGTCAATAGATGGAAGCTCATAAAACGGGCAAAAAGCTCAAAAGTGGTCAAAAAAATATCCTGGTGGTTGATGACGATATGAGTGTACGAACTACATTTTCAAGCGTCTTAAGACAAGAGGGCTATCGAGTAACTGCGGTAAAAAATGGCTATGAGGCGATAAAGGCTATAGATGAAGAAAGTTTTGATCTTGCCCTGGTGGACCTTGGGATGCCAGGGATGGATGGAATAGAAGTTTTAGAGAAGATAAAGACCAGAAGACCCCAAACCCGAGTTATTATTTTTACTGGGTATGGTTCGATAACCACCGCAGTGGAGGCTATGAGGAAAGGAGCCGCCGACTATCTTAATAAGCCATTTTCTCCCCATG
>JBHIAL010000316.1:0-2152 GCA_046758525.1 bacterium | reverse complement strand
CATTGCGAGCGAAGCAATCTCGGTAGTCGCCGGTAGCCGCAGGCTTCAGCCTGCGCAAAATCTTAGCCTGCGTTTATGCGCACCCTAAAGGGTGCGGCTACTCGCAGTCAACAACATAGAACGTCCTTCACTGAATATTTACGATTTTGCGGCCACGAAAGAAGAGATGAAAATCGGAATAGTTTGCTACCCAACTTTTGGGGGAAGTGGAGTTCTTGCTTGTGAGCTCGGACTTAGCCTGGTTAAGGAACATGAGGTTCATTTTATCTCCTATGCCTGTCCGGCTCGATTGGAGACAGACAATCACAGAATATTATATCACAGAGTGGATGTCCCCCCCTATCCCCTGTTTGAGTACAGCCCTTATACTCTAGCTCTAGCCTCAAAAATAATCGATGTGATAGAGCATTATCACCTAGATATAATTCATGTTCACTACGTAATTCCCCATGCTGCTTCTGCCTATCTTGCCAAGAAAGCTCTGGCGGCTAAGATAAAGATTGTCACCACTCTCCATGGGACAGATGTGCATTTGCTTGGAGTAGATCCGTCCTATAAGCCCATTGTTGAGTTCAGCATGGAAAACTCCGACAGTTTAACCGCTGTTTCTGAGTTTTTGAAAAAAGAAACCCGGGAAAAATTTAGCATAACCAGACCTATCACGGTTATACCTAACTTCGTAGATCCGGAGAAGTACCAAAGAGCAACCAGGGGTAAAGAGAAGATAATCTGCCACATTTCCAACTTCAGACCCCTCAAAAGGGTAGCAGATGTTGTTCGAATCTTTGGTATGATAGCGAATAAAGTCAACTCTAAGCTTTATTTGATTGGTGAGGGACCAACCAAGCATCCAGCTCAAAAACTGGTGAAAAAACTGGGATTGCAAGAGAAAGTCTGCTTTCGGGGTAACGTGCGTGATGTCTCCCGAATTTTGGGAAAAACTGACCTTTTCTTACTCCCCTCAGAACAGGAAAGCTTTGGCCTCGCTGCCTTGGAGGCTATGAGCTCAGAGGTTCCTGTTGTTGCCAGCAGAGTAGGAGGACTGCCAGAGGTAATCCGCCATGGAAAGGATGGGTATTTAGCTGAGATGGGAGACTTAGACACCATGGCAGAATACTGTCTGAAAATTCTAACCGATGACAGTTTAGCAGTAAAAATGGGAAGAGAGGCAAGAAAGAGAGTTCTGGAAAAATTTACCACCGAGAAGGTCGTCCCCCAATACGTCTCGCTATACCGAAGGACCTTGAGCTCTTAAAAGAAAGTGGGGACTAGAGAAAATGTTTATAAAAAATAATAGAAACCAGGCGTTAGTGGATAAGCTCATTCAGTTAAAGAAACAAAGAAATGCCGTTATCCTTGCTCATAACTATCAGTTAGGCGAAGTGCAGGACATTGCAGATTTTGTAGGTGATTCTTTAGGCCTAAGTCAAAAAGCAGCCAAAACCGAGGCGGAGGTGATTGTCTTCTGTGGAGTCCACTTTATGGCGGAGACCGCCTCTATTCTTTGTCCGGATAAGATCGTTTTATTACCTGAGGTAAATGCTGGCTGCCCTATGGCCAATATGGTAACCGTGGAAAGACTAAAAGAGAAAAAACAAGAATACGGCCATCCTTATGTGGTGTGTTACGTTAATTCTACCGCTGAAGTCAAGGCAGAGTCTGATGTTTGCTGTACCTCAGCCAATGCGGTAAAGATTGTTAGAGGACTTGATCAAACGAGGAAAGTCCTATTCATCCCTGATCAATACCTGGGCTATTATGTCTCCGGTCAGGTGGGAAAGGAGATAATTCTCTGGCCTGGTTATTGTCCCACTCACCTTAGAATTCTTCCTCAGGATATTCTCAGGTTAAGAAAAGAACATCCTCAGGCCAAGGTAATAGTCCACCCGGAGTGTAGACCGGAAGTAATTTCTCTGGCTGATGAAGTTCAAAGTACGGGGGGAATGTGCCGATATGCTAAAACCACCGAAAATAATGAGATCATCGTGGGAACAGAGTTGGGAATCATCCACCGGCTACGTAAGGAAAACCCTGGAAAAAAATTTTTCTCTGCCTCTGAACAGGCTATTTGTCCTAATATGAAGCTCACCACTCTGGAGAAGGTTGTCTGGTCGTTAAAAGAGATGCAGTATCAAATTAAGGTTCCAGCTAG
>JBHIAL010000315.1:0-2153 GCA_046758525.1 bacterium | reverse complement strand
GGAATAGTAGCTACCAGGATTTCCAGGAAAATTCAAGAGACGGTAGCTCCCCCCCTCATTTCTTTGAGAGTCTCCAGGATAGCCTCTATCTCGGTCTGGACCATAATTGTGGTTGGTTTTCTCATAGGAATCCTTTCTGGACTTTTGGGAGTGGGAGGAGGATTTATTATAACTCCTGCTTTTATCTATCTCTTTGGGGTCCCTACTACGGTGGCTGTTGGAACCGGCCTTTTTCAGATCATCTTTACCTCAGGCTATGGGGCTTTTACTCATTTTTTTAAGGGAAATGTGGATTTCACTTTGGTAGCCGGTATTTTGGCTGGTTCACTTGTTGGTTCACAGTTTGGGGCTATGCTAAATAAAAGATTAAGAGGAGCCTATGTGAGGTATTATTTTTCCTGGGTAGTTTTCATCGCCATCGGGATCATTATCCTTAAGTTTCTTTATAATTTAGGGTACTTCGATTAGTTGAGGTAAAGTCTGAGATATCGGGCAAACCGGTTGGGTAAGTTCGATTAAGACAAAAAAATTCAAGGAAATCTTCCCCCCGGGGGGTTTATTGTAAAGTCAAGGTGTTGAGGCTGTTCAGGAAAGAAAAGAATAATCCAGTTAACTGACCTTTTTATCTCACCTTTTTTCCTCACTTTTCCTTCAAATTTCGTGAATTAGAGATCTTTCCAGCCTGAGTGGTTCATTTCGGTTTTTCCTTCCTCCTTTTGCCAGATGGAAAAGATTAGCTATAATTTTGTTTCGTTGGCCAGAGAAAATAATGGGTGAGGCTTAAAGGAGCCTCAGGAGGTTTTCTTGGAGGAACATCGAAAAATAAAAAGGTCGGGACGGGGACTAACCGAGGGAAGTATCGTCAAAAACGTGTGGCATCTGTCCCTACCCATGATGATGGGAATCCTTCTACATAATACCTTTAATATTGT
Organism: bacterium; assembly: GCA_046758525.1. Taxonomy (GTDB): domain Bacteria; phylum Aerophobota; class Aerophobia; order Aerophobales; family AE-B3A; genus AE-B3B. The sequence continues at coordinate 1,221 of JBHIAL010000315.1, read as the reverse complement.
CGATATGATTTTTGTGGGTCGACTGGGCCCAGCTGCAATTGCTGCGGTTTCTATGAATGGGATCCTTCTGGGAGTGATCTGGACCCTGATAATGGGAATCTCTCTGGGTACAATGGCTATGGTAGCCAGATTTATTGGGGCCCAGAGGTTCGAGGAGGCAGATAATGTAGCCGTGCAGTCACTCTTTATGGGCATTCTAGGCTCAATCCCCATAACCATAGCAGGGTTCTTTTTGGCTGAGCCTATTCTTCGGGTATTGGGAGCGAAGGAAGAGGTACTTTCCCCGGGGATCTCTTATCTCAGGATAATCTCTTTGGGCTCGATTACCATGTTCCTTCCTTTCATTACCAGCTCAGCCCTGCGGGGAGCCGGGGATGCTTATACTCCCATGAAGATCCTTGGCTTCTCTACGACCTTAAATATCATCCTCGATCCTCTTTTTATCTTCGGACTTTGGGGATTTCCTCGCTGGGGAGTAGCCGGATCCGCTCTGGCTACTGTCTTATCTCAGGGAGTAGGAGCTTTAATCTTACTCTATATTTTGTTCCGTGGGCGCTCCGTGCTACATCTCAATCTAGAAAAGGCCCGATTGAATCTGGAGATGATGTGGAGAATCGCCAAAATAGGCGTTTTCGGCTCTCTTCAAATGGTTATGTGGAATATATCCGATCTTGTCTTAATGCGAATTGTAGCCATCTATGGAACCTTTGCTGTAGCTGCCTATGGAATTGGAATGAGAGTAGTTTTTATGGTGATGATGCCTGGCTTTGGTCTGGCTCAATCTGCGGCTACTCTGGTAGGTCAGAATCTGGGAGCTGAAAAACCAGCCCGGGCAGAGAGAAGTGCCTGGATAGCGACTGGATTCTACGAAGTCATCATGATCGTTTCGACTGCTTTTTTGATTATATTTGCTCGGAATATAGTCAGTATCTTTAACCTGAACCCGGAAATTGTTAAAATTGGGGGTAGCTACATCCGTTTTATTTCTTCAACTTTTTTCTTTATGGCTCTGTCCATAGTCCTGTCCCGGGCTATGAATGGAGCAGGTGACACTTTATCTCCTATGGTCATCACCGCTATCTCAGTTTTTGTCCTGCGGATTCCCCTAGTATTATTTCTAGCCAAGAGTTGGGCTACAACTGGCATTTGGACGGGGATCGCCATCTCCAACGTGGCCCAGGGACTTATCACTACCTTCTGGTTCACCCGCGGCCGGTGGAA
>JBHIAL010000314.1:0-2159 GCA_046758525.1 bacterium | reverse complement strand
TTGGGATAGATCATCCTTCATTCTTTCAAATTCCTCTTGGGTGATCTCTCCTCGGGCGTAGCGTGCCTTAAGGATGTCCAGAGGTAATTCAGGAGTGACCGAAGGAGCCGGCTCCCCGGTAATTTTTTCCAGTTGGGACTCCCAGTGTTCATGAGTCTCAAAATGAAGGTTGGGATCGCGGAAGAGTACGTAGAGCCACCAGATACCCCAGACAATATTGACTCCGGGAATAATCATCAAAACGATGTACAAGGCCATATTTCGGGGAATCAGCGGATGTAGAATCTCGGGATCAAAGGAAATCCCTTTTTCCTTTAGTTTCTGGGATACACGGCGAAAGAACTCTAGTTCCCCCCGCTCGTGGATAGCATAATCGAGAGTAAGCCAGTACCAGGAAACCAGAGTTAGGATAAACCCTACCAGGCCCAACATAGGGATATAACTGAAAACGACCCAGAGAACAAAAAAACCGGTGCTGCGAAGTTGTTCCCGGAGACTCAGTTGCATATCCGAGCTGGGCCAGTCAGCCAGATCAATTTGGTGTTTTTCTCTCAGCCAGCGGGAAAGACTCATCTTAAGGCGCTTGGCTCTCTCGATGTGGTCATTTCGTCTCGAGTATAGTTGCCATTGATACCACCAGTGAACGATGGACAGACCAATACCAATAGCCACCATACCTATGATCCATCCAGCCAGGTGAAGTGGAAACCAGGGACCAAAAAAAGGACGGGGACCAAAGGGATATTGAGCCCTCCAGGGCATACCCTCGGCCCAGAAATAGACTCCCATTGAGGCAGCTACGGCAATCATCACACCCACCAGGATCAAAATAATTACCAGGTAGATCCCGAAAGAGAGTTGGCGATCGGTCTCTTTCCTCCTTCTTAGCTCAGGAATGCCATTAGCCATAGTCTATCCTCCTTTTGTGTATTCTGTAATGCTGGTGAGGCTCATGGCCTCAGGGTCTCCCTGAAAAACCTGTAGGCAAAAAAGGCTCTCTCCCCAATTCTTCTTAAGACTCGCGATTGTTTTACAGTTTTAGAGCTTGCCTGTGGGGCCTAGGTCTTCAGTTTATTCTTCAGAAAGATCCCGCTTCGTTCTTTCAAATTCCTCTTTGGTAATCTCTCCCCGGGCGTAGCGTCTTTTAAGAGCCTCCACTGCTTCCCTTTGACGGCGATACTGCTGATGCCAGCAGAGAAAATCCCACCGTTGACCCCACTTGGTTCGGCGGGTGATGATGCTGGCTCCAATTGCGACCAGGATTAATGCCCAAAAAATTCCCCAGAGATTTCCGGTTATGGGAACTCCCAAAGTCTTCAATAGAAGAAGAACCCCCACAATCACCAGTATTATCCCAAACCACATCGGATAACCTCCTTAATTGAGATGGCTGGATTTTCGAACAAATGCCTCAACGATCAGGCTAGTCATGGCAACTTTCCCATTTCTTTTTGTCTCTTTGACGGTCATAAGTTGTCTTGCTGGCAAACACTTGTTCTCTTCTACCTTTACGTCTGATTTTTCTGATTATCTTTAATAGATCAATTCTTATTTTCAAATGATGACCCCTTAAGCATCCCCTTATCCAGAATTTGCCAGGGTCTGGTTTTATTTACTCCTTGTCAGGCAAGGATTCAATTGAAGCAATGAGCATTCGGGCTTTTTCCTCTTCTGATTCCTGGACCAGAATTTTGATCCCTCCAAACGGAATGGAAGTCCCATAGATCAAAGCCATGTTCTCGTCAGCCAGAATACATTTTATTCCGTTATCCCCGAGTACGGATTTAATCAACTGCGCCTTTAGAAGATCGACTGTCGAATAAATCTCAACCAATATCTTACTCCTTCCTTTCGATTTGAACTATGCGGGGAAGATAACCTTCACCTCTCTGAGCCTTTCTATCGTACCAGCGAACCCCAAGAAAACCAAGAAGAAAGAAAGCGATGCCCAACCCAGCCTCCCACAAAGACCGTAGACCCAGCCACCCGGAGAGCAGGTATCCTGAAAAAATGCCCACAAATAAGCCGAGCAAGGGTATCATAAATACCATAAAGGATATTTTAACAGTCTTCCCGGGCAGGGTCTCAATTCTAACTTTATCCCCTACCCTGGCTCTCTTCAAGTTATCCACCTCCATCAACATAAAATCTTTTCCCCA
>JBHIAL010000313.1:0-2194 GCA_046758525.1 bacterium | reverse complement strand
ATAATTCTGTTAACTCTGGCTAGAACCTGAGTTACCGATTTCTCTCCCGAAGGTTGGCTGCTCGTCCTGGATCTATCTTCTGGTGGAAAAAAGGACCTCTTTGATGGCAGAAGGCTGGCCCGGAAGGAATTTTCTCCCCCGGGACAGTTATAAATCTCAACTTTTTCCGAGATTGACTTTTTGCCTGCTTTAGGAAAAAAATGAGATAGAGGTGTGGTTAAGCGGTGAAGAACAGCGATATTGACCAAGTAATCCAGATACTGCGTCAGCTAGTGCCTCAATGGAAAGTTCCCGTGGTAGGCCGAGTTTCAGGATCTCCCCCCCATCCCTTCAAAGTTCTTATTTCCTGTATCTTAAGTCTTCGAACCCAGGATAAGACTACCAATCAGGCAGCAAGAAGGCTTTTTCGGTTGGCTGACAATCCCCAATCAATGCTGAGACTGACTTCTCACCGGATTGAAAAAGCGATTTACAATGTAACCGCTGTCCTCTGGACAAATTTTGTGACAAGGTGGGAGTACAGCGGTGAGAAAAATCCCCCTGTCATAGAACATCCTACGCGAGGGTGCATCAGTCGGACGCAGCCCCTGAAGACGGCTTTTTTGACATCATCAAATTTTCGACTAAGATTAAGAACAGTCTTTACAAAGGAGATAAGTCATGCGAACTTCATGGAGTATAGGACATTTGTTTGGAATCGATATTAGAATTGATTCCAGTTGGGTCATCATTTTTGCCTTTATCACCTGGATGTTAGCCGGCTATTACTTTCCCAGTCAATATGCAAATTGGCCTCTCTGGCAATATCTGTTAATAGGAGTCATAACTAGTCTCCTCTTTTTTTCCTCAGTTTTGCTCCACGAGTTGGCTCACTCACTGGTAGCCTTGAAGCAGGGAGAGGAAGTTCGCAGCATCACCCTCTTTATCCTTGGTGGAGTAGCTGAAATTAAGGATGAACCAAGAAAGCCTTCCCGGGAATTCTATATGGCCTTTGTTGGTCCCCTATCCAGCCTGGCCCTGGCCCTGGCCTTTTTGGGGCTATGGTACTGGCTCCGGAACATTAGCCAACCCTTGGCTGCACTGTGCCGCTACTTAGCTCTCATTAACCTCATCCTCGGTATTTTCAATCTCATTCCCGGCTTTCCTATGGATGGAGGCAGGATTCTGCGAGCCATAGTCTGGAAGATTACGGGAAACTTAAGAAAGGCCACTCGAGTTGCCTCCATAACCGGACAGGCTATCGCCTTCCTTTTGATACTTTTCGGCATCTGGCAGATTCTTATGGGTTTCTTTTTCAACGGTATGTGGATTGCTCTGATTGGCTGGTTTATCCACAGTGCTGCAGCCAGAGGCTACCAACAGGTCCTCATGAAAGATATGCTCAAGGACCTGAGAGCCAAGGATCTGATGAATCCAGATTTTGAGACTGTAAGTAGCGATCTTAGTGTTCAGAAGCTTGTAGAAGATTATGTTCTCAAAAGAAAAGAACGAGCCTTTTTAGTTTCTGATGCTGGAGAACTTCGGGGTATTATCTGCCTGGAGGATATCAAGACTGTTGCACCAGAGAGGCGGGCCTCGACCAAGGTCAAAGACATTATGACTCCCAGAGAAAAACTAGAGACTGCCTCTCCAGACGATAACGGTAATGAGATTCTCTCAAAACTGAGCCGTCGGAACATTCGTCAACTTCCGGTAGTAGAAGAAGGGAAGGTACAGGGAATTCTTTGCCGGGGTGATGTGCTTAGATTTCTACACCTTCGTTCAGAACTCGGAGTATGAGGGGTGTGGAGCAAAAAAGATATTTTTTGAAAAAAACTATGAGTAGCCGAGGAGAACAAAATGAACAATCTTTCTAAGGCGATTAGAACAGCTATTAAGATGGAAGAAGATGGTATAGATTTCTATCAAAAAGCAGCCAGGAAAACTTCCCATCCTTTTGGTGAGAAGATGTTCCTGTCCTTTGCCGAGGATGAGAAAAGACACTTAACTGTCCTGAAAAAAATCCTCGCTGACCTTAAATTCTCAGATTTCAACCAATTCTTCGAGGAAAAAAAACCCAGAGAGAAAATCAAAACCGTCTTTCGGGAAGTTAAGAATGAAATTAAGGAAAAAATTGCCGCAAATTCTGACGAACTGGAAGCATTAAAAATTGGCATGGATATGGAATCGAAAAGCTCTGAGTTTTACCAGGGCG
>JBHIAL010000312.1:0-2201 GCA_046758525.1 bacterium | reverse complement strand
TTGACTTCGATCACCGGACACTGGCCCGCGACCGCTGTTTTTCTAGCATCTCTACCGTTCTATCGATCCTCCTTAGAACCTCTTCTTTTCCTAACACTACTGCCAGTTCAAATAAACCTGGTCCCTTCATCTTTCCAGTCAAGGCAACCCTAAGAGGGTGAAATGCCTCTCCTGGGGAAAGAGAAAACTCACTGGCTAGATCTCGAATCAGTCTTTCTAGATTTTTCTCGTTGAAAAGGGGAAGACCCGCAATTCTTTTCCTCATCTTTTTCAGTAGAGGCCGAACATAATCTTTCTTCAATCTTTTATCTACCAAAGCCTGATCATATTCAAAGTCGGATTTAAAAAAAAAGTCAGCCAGATCAGTGATCTCGGACAAAACCTTAATTCTTTCTTGTTCAAGCTCCGTCACTTTTAAGATTTTTTTCCGGGTAAGAGGACCTATCCCTTTTTTTACCCAGTTTTCTCTTCTAAGATAAGGAATCAAAAGATCTACTAACTGGTTCGGTTTCAACTTTCTGATATATTCTCCGTTCATCCATTCAAGTTTCTTAGGATCAAAGATTGCTGCACTCTTTCCCACTCTTTCCAGACTGAAACTTCGGATAAGCTCCTTCTGGCTAAAGAACTGTTGACTCTCTGGGGTAGACCATCCTAAAAGAGCCAAGTAATTCATCATGGTCCAGGGAAGGTATCCTTTTTCTCTATAATAAGAGATAGAAGTTGCACCATGTCTTTTACTTAACTTGGTCCCATCTCCACCTAAAATCATCGGTATATGAGCATATTGCGGAATCTTAAAATTCAAAGTCTCGTAAAGCAGAATCTGTCGAGGGGTATTAGAAAGGTGGTCATCACCCCTTATTACATGGGTTATTTTCATCAGAGCATCATCAACTACATTAGCAAAATTGAAAGTGGGTGTTCCATTGGACTTTAATATAATGAAATCACCCAGCATTCTATTCTCAAAGCTCACCTCACCTCTTAGCAGATCCTCCACGTGGATAGGGCCCTCCCCGGGCACTCTGAATCTTATGGTAGGAAGCCTTCCCTCACGCTCAAAGTCTTTTCTCCCACGAAGTGTCAGGTTTCGACAACGGCCATCATATTTAGGAAGTATACCCTTTTCCTGCATCTTCTTCTTACGTTGTTCGAGTTCCTTAAAAGTACAATAACAGAAATAGGCCTTTCTTTTTTCTAAAAGCGTCGAAGCATACCTTTTATAAATCTCGATTCTCTGGGACTGAAAATAAGGGCCGCAATTTCCACCAATTTCGGGTCCTTCATCCCAATCTAATCCGAGCCATTTAAGATCTTCAATCACGGATTGAGTGAAGTCTTGGGTAGAGCGGACAATGTCGGTATCTTCGATACGCAGGATAAACCTGCCTCCACTTTGTCTGGCGAACAACCAATTATAAAGAGCCGTCCTTGCTCCTCCAATATGCAGTCTTCCTGTAGGACTGGGAGCAAAACGGACCCGCACATTTTTATTAATTAATTTAGCCATTTCTCTTTTCCGCCATTAGTAAGCGTTCAGTAAGTTACTGATTGCTGAAAGCTGAACACTTTTGAATATGTAATGTTTTAGAAAATCTCACCTAGAGCCTCACTTATTTTTATGTCGATCGGCCCGATGTCTTTTCTTCCTTTTGTGTTTGGCAATTTTGGCTTTCTTTCTCTTTTTATCAGAAACCATCCTCCCCCTCTTTTTATATAAGTCTAATTCTCTTATTTTATGGACAATGGGCAATTTGTCAACTAGCGAGATTTTTCAGCCTTTATTCGCTGAATCTGTGCTTTTGCTATACTTCTTTTCTCTGATAAAGGATAGCGAGAGAGAAGCTCTTCATAGGTTCTTAGCGCCTTATCCCTGTTTCCTTGTAGCTGCTGACATCTAGCTAATCCCAGAAGAGCCTGGGGAGCTAGTGAACTTTCAGGATATTTCTCTAGCAATTTCTGGTAACTCCTGACAGCCTCCTTATAATTCCTGGATTGCTCATAGCTAGAGGCTAATTTTATGACTGCCCAAGGGGCAAAATAGTCATCTGCATACTTGTCCTCGAATTTTTTTAGAGCCTTGCTAGCTTTCTCGTATTCTCCCAAAGAGTAAAGACAACTGCCCAAATAGAAGAGAACCTCCTTTTTATTCTTAACCCAAAAATTGGATAGAATAGCTTCATAGAAGGTCTTTGCCT
>JBHIAL010000311.1:0-2205 GCA_046758525.1 bacterium | reverse complement strand
TCTGATGTTTTGAGGTTATTTTTGCCTGCTCCGAGATATAACTCGCATACCAAAGCTGTTGAGCAATACTGCAGTAACAGATGCTGCCATTGCTATCATAGCCCATACTGGATGCAGGAGACCTGTTGCAGCAGCAGGAACACCTAACCCATTAAATAAAAATGCCAGTGTTAAATTTTGCTTAGTTTTAGCATAGCTTTCTTTAGCAATATGGTAGGAATCCATCGCTTTAGTAAGCCATTGACCTGTAATGATAATGTCGCTTGATTCTATTGCTATGTCTGTCCCTGTTCCCATGGCAATTCCTACATCAGCTTGCATCAAAGCAGGGGCGTCATTTATTCCATCGCCCACCATAGCTACTTTTGTTCCATCTTTTTCTAATTCCCTAATCTTTTCTGCTTTTTGTTCAGGCAAAACCTCAGCGTAGAATTTCTTGATTCCAACCTGTTTGGCTATAAACTCAGCAGTATTTTTATTATCTCCCGTAATCATGATTGGCTCTATGTTATTTCTTTTCATTTCTTTAATTGCATTCACAGCATCTTCTTTAATAGTATCAGCTAGTCCAACGATGCCAATGAGCTTCTTGTTCACTCCGATGCCAACTGCTGTCTTGCCTTCCTTCGACATTTCTTCTATTTTGCCTAGCTGATGCTTGCTGAACTTTATGCCCTTCTCTTTAAGAAAAGATGTTTTTCCCACAGTAATAGTGTCGTTGCCAACCTTTGCTTTGACTCCTTTACCAGAGAAAGAACTAAACTCTTTCGGTTCTCCATAACTCACTTTCTCCTCATCAATATACTTTATTATGGCTTTAGCAAGTGGATGCTCACTCAACATTTCAGCTGAACCTACTAATGATAAAATTTTCTTTTTGTTGAAATCGTAGTTTACTATTTCAACAACTTCTGGTTTTCCTTTGGTGATTGTGCCAGTTTTGTCCAACACAATTTTCTTAACTTGAGGGAAGGTTTGAAATGCTTCTCCTGATCGCATAAGTATACCCTTTTCAGCAGCCTTACCCCCACCTCTAATTAAAGCAAGAGGCATAGCCATTCCCAATGCACAAGGGTAGCCCATAACCAGAACTGCCAGAGTTGCGAAGATGGCTCTCGTTATGTTCCAAGCATCAAATAAAAAGAAACTTCCCACAGTCCAGAATAGAAAAGCACTTGTCGCAATAATAAGCACCCCGGGAACATAATACCGAAGCAGTTTATCAACAATTATTAGGATGCTTGGTTTTAAGACTCGAGCTTCTTCTACATGCTTAATTACCTGCTGCAAAAACGTTTCCTCTCCAACTTTGTTTACTTTAATGTCTATTGAACCAGATAGATTAATTGATCCTCCAACAACCGCATCGCCTGCATCTTTTTCTACCGGTATAGATTCTCCTGTCACAACAGATTCATCCACAGTGCTATATCCTTTTATGGTAATTCCATCAATAGGAATTCTTTCTCCGGGTCGCACTCGTACAATGTCACCGATTTTTAATTCTTCTATTTCTTTGACGACCTCTTTTCCATTTTGAATAACCTTAGCGGTTTTAGGTTGTAAATCCAATAATCTTTGCACGGCCTGGGAAGCACGAGTTCTGACAAGCAGGCTAACCCATTCACTTAAGATATGGTAGCTGGTTACAAAAACAGAAACTGCAAAAAAATCTGCTATAGGAAAACTTGGAATGAAGAATCCGATAAAACCCCCTGTTAGTCCTGAAAATGCTCCAAATTCCAACAAAGTGTGCTGATTAAGAATACCTCTTCTTAATGATTGCCAGGCTTTTTTCTTAATATGCCAACCGGGTCCAAACATTGTTGCAAGCGCTAAAAACAACATGGGCCATCTAAACCACCAGAGCCTAATACCTGACCACATGAGAGTCATAAAGATAAGAGAAATAAGGGTAAATGTGCCAGCTATGAGTAAATGTTTCTTGGCAAGACGCAACTCTTCTTCTTGTTCTTCAAATGCTTTCACCCTCCTGGCATCACGAATAATATAACCAAGGTCAGTTAGAGTTTTTTCTAATTCACCCTTAGAGATTTTTGAAGGATCATATGTAATTAAAGCTTCTTCATGTGATAAGCTGATATTTACATTTTCAACTCCTTCTTGCTTGCGATATGCTTTTTTAATAGTTTCTACACAAAATGAGCAGGACATTCCTCCTATCTTCACATGAAACTTTGAGAT
>JBHIAL010000310.1:0-2210 GCA_046758525.1 bacterium | reverse complement strand
CCAGGTCAAGCATAGCTCTTGCTCCATAACGGCCTCTGGTAGAAAGTCTCATTTTCTAGATCCTTTATTAATTCCATCGAGACTATAGCTATCATAAAAGAAATAAATTCGATGTCAACCCCCCCGCCTTTTCTCATTTCCGAGACAGAACATGGCTCTTTGTCTTCGTATTACCTTATACCCCCAGCCTGTATAAAGTATACTACTTTTTAAAAAAATGTCAAGTCCCCACAAATTTGGAGTTTCCCCAAAATTTCATATTGTTTTTCCCAAGACGCTGAATTAAAGGGCGATTGAGAAGATGATAAAGTGGAAAAGGACTTTTTGCGTGGCAAAGCTCGATATTTTAGATAGAATTTGGGAAACTCCTGAAGAATTTGACAGTTGACGAAAAGTTTTTATAATAATATAATTGCAATTGAGATTAAATATTAACAAGGTGCTAATGAAGGTCGAAGAAAAGAAATTTAGAGTAAATTTGTTGGCCCAGGGTGGTCTTCTGCGCCAAGGTAGTAGATTATTTTTTTGGCATTTGATTGCAAATTAGTCTCAATTGCATCTCAGTTAGACTTTTTCTTTGGAGGCCAGGACTTGTTTTCTATCATAAATTGACCGGACCCAAATAGACGGTAAGAAGGGATAGAATGATAGCAAGTTTTCTGATAACATTCAGGGAGACCCTTACAAGGAGAATATAGTGAGACCAAAAAAACTGGTCATAGTTGGCAGCCCCAACGTTGGTAAGAGCGTTATATTCAACTCACTCACCAAAAAATATGTAACTGTCTCCAATTATCCAGGGACCACCGTTGAGGTAATGAGGGGAAAAGCCAGAATTGAAGAAAGGGAGTTCGAAGTAGTTGACACCCCGGGAATGTACTCCCTTTGCCCCATGACCGAGGAAGAACGAGTATCCAGATCCATTTTGCTAAGGGAAAAACCGGAGATCGTCCTCCAGGTAGTAGACGCTAAGAATCTAGAGAGGATGCTTTCTTTGACTCTTCAATTGATAGAAGCCGGACTTTCCCTGGTTCTGGATTTAAACTTTATGGACGAAGCTCAAAAGTTGGGAATGAAAATTGACCTTTCAAGTCTTGAGGCGCAGATAGGTATTCCGGTGGTAGCCACAGTGGCTACCGAGGGAAGAGGAATGAATCTTTTAAAAAAGCGATTAGTGCAATATCCAAAAAGAGGTGCTCAGTCAATCAAATATGACCGAATCATTGACTCTTCAATTAAACGAGTAGAGGATCTTCTTAAGAGGCAATATCCAATTTCAAAAAGAAGCATCATTACTCTCCTGCTTCAAGAAGACCCTGAAATAGAATCTCTGGTGAGATTGAGAGAAGAACAAAATTATCCTTCTATTAAAAAGACCCTGGAAGAAACAAAAAATCAGTACAGCCATCCTATGAACTATGTCTTCGGCCTCTACCGCCAAAAAAAGGCCAGTCAAATAGCCGATCTCGTTACCGTACCTTCTTCTTCCCGTAAGGTGAGCCTGGGGGAAAGATTGAGTCGCTGGATGATGAATCCTTTTACCGGTTTTCCCATTGCCCTTCTTACCTTATTTGGACTTTATGAATTTGTGGGTGTTCTCGGGGCCCAGATCTCGGTTGATTTTCTGGAGAACATTGTTTTTGGTAGGTACATCAACCCTTTTACGACCGAGATTGTCAGGAGAATTATTCCCTGGCTTTTCTTACAGAATCTCTTTGTGGGAGAGTATGGAATTGTTACTCTGGGAATAAGGTATGCCGTAGCCATAATTCTACCCATTGTAGCTACCTTCTTTTTTGTCTTTTCCATCATTGAGGACACCGGTTATCTACCGCGTCTGGCCATGTTTGTTGACCGGTTTTTCAAAAAGATTGGGCTCAACGGAAGAGCCGTGATTCCCATGGTTCTGGGATTTGGTTGTGATACCATGGCCACCATTACCACCAGGACCCTGGAGACTAAAAGGGAAAGGATTGTGGCTAGCTTTCTTTTAGCTTTGGCCATACCTTGCTCAGCTCAGTTGGGGGTTATCCTGGCTCTCCTGGCAGGAAAGCCTAAATCTTTCGGCATTTGGGCCGGGGTGGTAGGATTAAACTTTCTTCTTATAGGTTACCTGGCCAGCCGCGTCCTGCCCGGTGAAAAGCCTCTTTTCTATATGGAGGTACCGCCTTTAAGATGGCCTAAACTATCAAACATGCTTAGCAAGACCT
>JBHIAL010000309.1:0-2215 GCA_046758525.1 bacterium | reverse complement strand
TTTTAGGGATAATTAGAAAATCCTGCTTCCAAGAAGAATGGATAAGAATTAAGGGTAAAGAAATAAACGCGGATCCTATTTTAATAGAAAGAACTATATATGCATTCGAACTTCTCGCCCTACTAATCAAAGGCAAAACTCCTCTGATTTTTAAAGGCGGTACAAGTTTGATGCTTCAAAGATTGTCTGTCTTGCTTCCTTGATAAGAGATAAGCGATTAGATCTTGATATCGAAGAGATTAGAAAAATAGACAAGCTCTGGGCATGATAAAAGATTTAAACCTGACAAATAATTATAACATTTTGAATAAGCTCAAGAAGAAATTTTTAGGTCTTCGCTATCTGCGGTGGCTCGCTTGACAAGTGGGGATGATTGCTGCGAAATTGCGTCTCATAACCATTATGTCAATAAACTCGAGTTTCTTGAAATCGTTATGTCAAACAGCATATACTTTTGAGAACTGGATCGTTGTACAGTTTTACGAGACGCAAAGATAAAAGGTACTTTATAAACTTAAAATTAGAGTTTGTCCCAAAGTGACGGGAAATATATTTGACATGAAAACAAAAGAAGGGCTACAACCTTTAAATGAACCAATTTCAAAAAAGGAGGTAGTAGCCCTATGGACGAACTCGAAATCAAGATCGCCCTTTCCTATAAGGTACCAGAAAACGGCCTCACACTCAACGGAATTTTGCGAGGCCTTCAAGAGGATCAAAACATATTGATGCAAAGCATAGTTAAAGCGCTTCTTTCCGCACTGGAGAAGAAAACAATAGAGGAGCATATATCCAGCTATCCTGATAGATTTTACAAGCATGGCAGGCAGCCCCGGGCACGAAAGTTTATCACCTCTTTCGGCCCGATCCACTATAGACTGGCTCAGCTTTATGACAGACAAACAGGGAGTGTGTTTCCTCCGCTGGTCCAAGAGCTTGCGATTCTTCCCTATAAGCAGTATCAGAGAGAAGCCCTTGAAGCAGCAGTAGGCCAGGTGATTCATCTTTCCTATCGTCTGGGAGAGAAAGAGGTGCGCAGAATTAAAGGATATGCACCGGGCAAGAGCACTTTGCACAGATGCATAAAAGAGTTGGCCGAACAATATGGGCAGTGGCCTTCTTATAAGCACCGGGACTTCAAGTTTTTGATGGTTGATGGGACGAAGGTCAAACGTCAGGGGCCGAGAGGAGCCCCTCTGGAGAAGGCAGACATGCGGTGGGCCCTGGCCTCTGAAGGTGTTAGAAGACGGTTTGAGCCTGTAGGATTCTGGGTGGATAAAGACTGGGGATTCATCCGCAAAGCGCTCGGGAAGAGATTGGATTATGAGAATCTGGAAGTGCTTTTCTCCGATGGTGGGCCTGGGATTGAGGAGAATCTTCTTTCCGAAGGGATGAGACCCCAGCGATGTGCCTGGCATGGAAAGAGAGACTTTCCCTTCCTCCTTTACCAGGATGGTGCCAAAAAAGAAGAACAAGAACCTTTTCGCAAGCTTATAGATGAAATCCTGCTTTTTTCCTTGACTCGAGAGATGATTGAACAGCTCCTGCCTCAGGACAAAAAGATTGTGGTAGAACTTGTGGAAGAGATAAAAGAGGGTTTTGAAAAACTGATTAAGGCTCTTGATCCAGAGAAGTATCCGAAGGCCAGAACCTATATAGAGAACTTTTCGAAGAATGCTCTTTTGGTTTTTGAGTATTGGCTTGAGGGGAAAGGCTGGATTCCACTTACAACCAATGCGATAGAGAGTGCCTTCAGCCGGATAGTCAACAGAGTCAAAAGAATAGGAAGGCGGTGGAGTGATGAGGGGCTTATCAACTGGTTGATGATCGCTTTTCGGAAGATCTATAAGCCGGCTCTTTGGGATGAACTTTGGAAGAAATATCTTAAAATACATAAGCAGTTACGGTTTTCTAAATTGAGAGTTTCCTATGCATGGATTTGATGTTTCCCGTCACTTTGGGACAAAGCCTAATATTTATATAGACGAGAGACTTTTTATTATATGATGCGGGCTTTTTTTTTGACATATTCTAGGCTATTCTTGTGTATGAATAACCAGCTCTTTTTATATTTTGGTCAAAGTACGAACCCTTTGATCCAGCACTCATTAGTTCTTCATAAATGTTCTGAGGCACCCCAAAATATTGATAAATTCTCCCGTTATGGAACTCTATCTCTAATGTCAAATTACTTGGCTCATAGCCAACCGATGCT
>JBHIAL010000308.1:0-2229 GCA_046758525.1 bacterium | reverse complement strand
CCTTCTACAGGGTCTTCTGAAAGAGAGAGAGAAGAATCAAGATCCACTTCAGTTATATTTTTTGTGGATGCTACTAAATGAGAGGCAGCTGTTATAGCTAGCCTGGTCTCAATCATACATCCTACCATACATTCCATGCCAGCTGATTCTGCAATATTGGCTATTTTTATCCCATTTTTGATGCCGCCACACTTCATTAATTTTATATTGAGCATATCCACAGCATCTTGTTCTATTAACTTTATTGCATCTTGAGGAGAATGTACTGACTCATCTGCCATTACCGGGATATCCACGTGAGTTCTGACCCATTTCAAACCTTTTATATCCCACCATGGAACAGGCTGCTCAATGAGTTGAAGCTCATATCTCTCCAATTTTTTAACTGCTCTAACTGCGTCTTTTGGCTTCCAACCTTGATTTGCATCGGCCCTTACCCTTACTTCATATCCAACTGCATCTCTAATTTTCTTTATTCTCTCTACATCTTGAGTTAGGTCAGTTCCAACTTTTACTTTAATGGTACTAAATCCTTCCTCAACTATTTTCACCGCATCCCTGGCCATATCCTTAGGATCCTTTATTCCTATGGTACAGTCTGTCCTGAATTCAGTTCTATATCTACCTAATAATTTGTATATAGGGGTTTTTGTGGCCTTTCCAACTAAATCAAGCAAAGCCATATCTATAGCAGCTTTCATAGCACAGTTTCCTTTAATAGCTGCCTCAATATCTTGTTCAATCCTGGAAATATCAAAAGGATCTTTGCCAATCAGAATTGGTTTAATAAAGTTTAAACCACTAACAATATATTCTTGAATATCTCCAGTTATGGTGGATGATGGTGCTGCTTCTCCATAGCCTACAAGATCATCATCCGTTTTTATGCATAAAATTACATTATCAGCGCTCTCTACTGTTCCTAATGATATTGTAAATGGTTCTTTAAGGGGTATTGATATAGGATGTATCTCAATATCTTTAATCTTCATTGCCTCACCTCTTTCATAATATTTTTAGGAATATAAATGACAGGCAACAGAATGCCCTTTTTCCATCTCCTCTGATTGAGGGGACTCTTTTTCACATATCCTTCCAACTTTTTCTATGCATCTCGTATGAAATCCGCACCCCAATGGAGGATCGATAGGGCTGGGGATCTCTCCTTTGAGCATAATTTTTTTGGCTGCCTTTCTCCGATCAAGTTTAGGAATGACCGAGAGTAGAGCCTTTGTGTATGGGTGCATAGGATTTTTGAAGATATCTTCTGTCTTTCCATACTCCATCATCTTTCCCAGATACATAATGGCTATTTTTTCTGTGAAAACTCGTGCCAGGGAAAGATCATGCGTTATAAAGAGGTAGGTAAGACTTAGATTTTCTCTCAGTCTTTTCAATAGATTGAGAACTTCTGCCTGTACAGAAACGTCTAAGGATGATGTAGGTTCGTCTAAAACGACAAATCCTGGTTCTAATATCAGGGCTCTGGCAATAGCCACTCTCTGTCTTTGCCCTCCAGAGAGCTCATGGGGATAGCGATAGAGATGCTCTTTCCCCATTCCAACCAAATTTAGAAACTCTTCAACTTTTTCTACAAGTTCACTCCCCCTCTTAACCAGATGATGCGTTTTTAACCCACTACCTATAATATCTTTTATTTTTTTTCTTGGATGCAGGGAGGAGTAGGGGTCCTGGAAAACTATCTGCATCTTTCTTCGAAGGTTTATTTCTGTCTTTATGTTTGTTATATCTTCTCCTTCATAGAACACGGCTCCTGAAGTTGGATCTATCAACCTTAGTATTAATCTTCCTAACGTAGTCTTTCCAGAACCTGATTCTCCGGCTAAACCCAAAATGTCTCTTTTATTGATTAATAGAGAAACACCGTCAATTGCCTTCACGTATTTTTGTCTCTTCCAGGGAAAGTGCTTCTTAATATCTTTAAGCCTTATTATCTCATCCACTTTTTGCTTCCTCATACAAAAAGCATGCAACTGTATGATCAGTTTCCACCTGTACGGTTTTGGGCTTTTTTTCTTTACAAATGTCCCTTGCCTCTTCGCATCTTGGGTGAAATCTACATCCTGAGGGGGGATTTACGAGATCAGGAACGCCTCCCTTTATTCCCACCAATTCCTTTCTGTAATCTGAAGGGATAGCTCTAATAAGGCCTTTAGTATAGGGGTGCTTTGGACTGTCTATGATTTGGTCCACCTCACCAACTTCAAC
>JBHIAL010000307.1:0-2243 GCA_046758525.1 bacterium | reverse complement strand
GAAGAAAGGGTTAAAATCGCTACACAAGATTTAAAGAGGACGCAAGATAAGCTCATTCAATCTGAAAAATTGGCAGCTTTAGGAAAGCTCAGTGCCGGGATCGCCCATGAGATAAGGAACCCCCTGACAAGCATCAAAGTATTGATTCACTCTTTAGCGAAGAAGATCACGGATACCGAAACTAAAGAGAAGGATATTAAGGTCGTAGAGGATGAGATAGAGAGGGTGAACCAGATTATCAATAGGTTTTTAGATTTCGCCCGTCCAAAGCAACCCCAGTTTTCTTTGGTGGATATAAATCAAATTTTAGAGGAGACCATCAATCTGGTCTCTGGCGAGGTAAAAGAGCAAAATGTAGTCTTAGAGAAGGAACTGTCCTCTCTGCCCTGCATCCAGGCCGACGGGGAACAGATGAAGCAAGTATTTTTAAATCTGTTTTTGAACGCTATCCGGGCAATGCCAGAGGGAGGAAAATTGAGAATTAAAACAGACCTCAAAGGTCAATGTGCATGGATAGAAATTCAAGATGAAGGAACGGGTATCCCTGAGGAGATAAAGGATAAATTATTCGAACCCTTCTTCACTACGAAAGAAGAAGGAATAGGCTTGGGTCTGTCAATTGTAAAAAGGATTATAGATGACCATAAAGGTTCAACGGAGGTAAAGAACCTCCATCCCAAGGGAACTGTCTTTACCATAAGCTTACCCATTAATACCAAATAGGAAAAAGATATGCCGGAAAAAATCTTAGTAGTCGATGATGAGAGGGGTATCCGATATTCATTAAAGAGAATGTTTGAAGAACGAGGTTTTAAAGTATTAGAAGCCAAAAACGGTAAAGAAGCAATAGAGACAGTTCAAAAAGACCAGATAGATTTAATACTGATGGATGTTAAGATGGCAGGGATTACTGGCCTTGAGGCTTTGAAAGAGATAAGAAGCATTAATCCCAAACTTCTGGTGATTATCATGACTGCCTATGGGACTACCCAGACAGCGATTGAGGCGATGAAGTTCGGTGCCTTTGATTATATCTTGAAACCTTTCGATATTCCCCAGATGTGGCGATCAATAGAGAAGGGTTTACATGTTAATAAGCTAATGCGGGAAGCCGTCACCTATGAGCCAGAGAAGTGCCAGATAGATGCAGAATGCATTATAGGTAATTCTCCCAAGATGCAGGAAGTTTATAAGTTGATTGGCCAGGTAGCCGAGAAGGATATCACGGTCCTCCTTAGAGGAGAGAGCGGAACAGGTAAAGAACTGGTGGCAAGAGCAATATATCATCATAGTAAGCGCTCTGACAAAACTTTCTTACCCGTGAATTGTGCAGCTATTCCAGAAACGCTGCTTGAGAGCGAATTGTTTGGATATGAGAAAGGTGCCTTTACAGACGCTCAAACGAGTAGAATTGGTAAGTTTGAACAGTGCAGTGGTGGGACTATATTTTTAGATGAGATAGGAGATATGTCACTCACCACCCAGGCCAAGATTTTAAGGTTCCTGCAGGAGAAGGAGATTACCCGTTTAGGAAGCAATGAGCGTATAAAAGTAGATGTGAGATTGATTGTGGCAACCAATAAAGATTTAGAGAAAGCGATCAGGGAAGGTAGATTTCGAAAAGATCTATATTATCGGTTAAACGTAGTTAGTATAAATCTACCTCTATTAAGACAGCGAAGAGAGGATATTCCTCAATTAGCCAGGTATTTTTTGAAAAAATTCAATAAAGAATTAGACAAAGATATTGTAGATATAAATCCTGAAGCAATGGAAAAACTTATGGGTTACCGTTGGCCGGGTAATGTTCGGCAGTTAGAAAATGTAATAAAAAGAGCCTGCATCCTCTGTAAGGGTGCTTATATTTTACGCGGTGAATTATCTCTTGATTTAAAGGAAGTTGTAAAGATAAAGAGAGAGGAAAAGACGGATGAAGAAGGATTGGAAAAGCTTTTAGATGATCTTTATACTAAAATCTCTGCTATTCCGAAAGAAGATAGAGAAGATATTACGCCCCTCATAGAAAAAGGTCTCATAATCCGTGCCCTTAAAGAGACAAACGGTAATCAACTGCAAGCTGCTCAAATTTTGGGAATAAACCGCAATACTCTACGAAATAAAATAGAAAAGTACGGAATCAAAATAAGCAAAAGAGTAGAAATTTAATCAGTATGCTTAAAAATGAACAGGAGGGAGTAGCACTTAGTAAGTTGCTTTAGTCTTTTGTTTAATTAACGAATTTA
>JBHIAL010000306.1:0-2253 GCA_046758525.1 bacterium | reverse complement strand
AGTTTACCCTACCATCCTCCACCATTTTTGCCAGGTTTATGGAAGCGAGGTTACACGACTCGTACGGAAGCAGAGGCTGCTCACCACAGTTATGCACATGGAAACCATTTGCACCAAATGCATTTATCCCCGGAATCTGAACATCATAAACTTCTTCTACACCATCTGGTACTGCAAGCTTTATGTTTGCTACAAACCGTTCTCGGTTCATCTTTCTTTTATAACTTTTTATAGCATCTTCAAGCTTTTTCATTTTATCTAAATCACCAAACCCGATCTTCTTATAAAAATGCGATATGTTGTCTTTGGAAATCACGAGTTCATGCTGAGGTTTCAAATGGTACTCTTTTAGTCCCCCTTTACCATCAGGTAACTCTTTTTTTTCATTAGTTCTCCTATTTACATAAATTTTCGAAAATATTCCGAGCCTAAGGAGCATGCGCTGAACTGCTTCAAGAGTATCAAGATTGCTCTGGGATAGTCGTATACTGACACCCTTCAACTGATTTCCCTGAACAGAGCCATCTGCATCTAATAATCCTCTTAACAAACCTTTACAAAAATCTTGTGATACTTTTTCTATCTTTTCGGTTATTACTTTTCTACCTTGATCCAATCCAAGCTCTTTTGCTAATTTCTTTAAATATCCTGTAGATAAACGATACTCTTTTCTTTTCTTAACTGGGATCCAACCTTTAAAATCGGATCTATAAGGGAAAGCGCGCACACAATTATAGGCTAATTCCCTGGCTGCTGCTGCCCCTTTACCATTTCCCCAAGAGGAAAGAACTGTCTTGTCTTTTTTAATTGTCCCATCACCTAAAAGCAAGCCGATCAAATAACCTTCTTTTTCAGTATACTTCCCGCCCCAACCATCAAAACTTCTGTGGTTATTTACAATGATTTTGTCGCCCGGATTTAGGCTTCCAATACTAACCCATTCGGTGTCAATTTTGTACCTTGTCATTTTCTTTACTTTCATAACAGCATGGTTTTTTGTCAAACGCAACTCAAAACCTTCCACTGTTTTTAGCCTATAAACAGGTTTTATTCCTGTTTTAAAGAATCCATTTTCGCTGGTTTCCCACCTCTTACCATTTACAAATACTACAAATTTTTTCCCCACTAACTCTATCACCTGTCTGGGTCCTCGGGCGGTCATAACCCAAGTATCATAAGTCACACAGGGATTGGTGCTTTCTATTTTCCCCACGTGGGGAGTCGGATTATCGCGATTTATTCGATCCAGGAAAATAAGACCGGGTTCACCATTTTTCCAAGCCATCTCCACTATTTTGTCCATAACCTCTCCAGCATTTAATTTTCCAACTGCTTTCCTAGTAGAAGGATCAATTAAATTATAATTATCTCCTGCCTCTACCGCTTTCATAAAATTGTCACTCACCGCTACCGAGATATTGAAATTTTTCAGGCTTCCTTCCTCTTCCTTGGCTGTAATGAATTCGAGAATGTCGGGATGGTCAACGTTCAGGATACCCATATTTGCTCCCCGCCTTCTTCCCCCTTGTTTGATGGCTTCGGTACTGGCATCGAACACCTTCATGAAAGAGACCGGCCCGCTAGCCACTCCCGCGGTGCTACCCACAGGACTTCCCTTTGGTCTTATCTTGCTAAAAGAAAAACCGGTACCGCCTCCAGATTTATGAATAATACTACTAGACCTCACCGCATCATAGATGGATTCAATAGAATCCTCTATGGGTAAGACAAAACAAGCAGCAAGTTGTTGTAAATCTGTACCGGCATTCATTAAAGTAGGAGAATTAGGCAGGAATTCTAGTAAAGCCATAAGCTGATAGAAGTGGTCCTCTGTTTCTTTTATCTCTTCCGGGTTGTGTCCATAAAACCCATCAACCAGAGCGATGCTATGAGCCACTCTTCTAAACATGTCCTCAGGTGTCTCAACAATTTTGCCTCGATTATCTTTTCTTAGATACCTTTTTTCTAGAATTTTTAAGGCGTTACTAGATAATTTCATTTTCCTCAAGAGTTTCAGCCTTCCCGTATAACAGAGGCTTGATACCTACTCTCTACCTTCTCTAGTGGGATGAATGGCATCCCTTTTGAAAAGTTACAACGGGAAGACTCCTTCTAATTTTCCTCTGGGGCTCGTAGCATCCCATAATTCTGAGGTGAGACCACTATTATACCTATCCTTAAGGATAAAGCAACTCTATTACCTGTTATTTCCTACTTTTCATAAGATAAAAAAATAGGAGCGACTGTCAAGAG
>JBHIAL010000305.1:0-2292 GCA_046758525.1 bacterium | reverse complement strand
TTAAACCTGTCAAGAATATCTCGGGACTCTTCCCCTTCGTCGCTGTATATCAGCTAAGATATTTCAGTCGTTAGTATTTAGTCATTAGTCGTTAAATACTAAATACTATTCACTAACGACTATTCACTATTCAGGCTTCGGCTGCGCCACCTTCGGTCCGGGGAAAGTCCCTCGACACAGCTATATATATCTTGTAAATACTAATATTTTCTGGGTGCTATTTAAAGGGCAGCCAACCAACCTCCATCTACAAATATCATCTGACCGGTAATATAATCGGAGGCTTCCGAAGCCAGGAATACCACCGCCCCAGCTAAATCTTGAGGTGTACCAGTCCTTCCTAGAGGTATTCTGGCCACGGTTTTCTTCACCCATTCCTGGTTGGCAAATAATGGGGCAGTTTGCTGAGTCTTAAAGTAACCGGGCCCGATTGCATTAACGTTTATGTTATAGGGAGCCCATTCTACAGCTAAACCTCTGGTAAGTTGGAGCATTCCGCCTCGGCTGGCCACATAGGGGATAATTCCGGGACTGCCTCTCTTAGAAGTCAGGGAACCAATGTTAATAATTTTCCCTTTCTTCTGTTTAATCATGGCTTTAGCCGCCGCCTGAGCACAAAAGAAAGAGGCTTTAAGGATTGTATCTACCACCTTATCCCATTCCTCTTCTGTCAATTCCAGGGAAGGCTTTCGGACAATAGTACCCGCATTATTGACCAGAATATCTATTCTCCCAAACTCATCCAAGGTATCTTTTATCATTCTGTTAATCTGGTCTACTTTTGATACATCTGTGGGCAGAGCCAGACTCCGGCTTCCTCTTTGCCTGATCTCCACAACCGTCTTCCCTAAGGCAGATACGGTCCTGCTGGCCACTGCTACATCTGCCCCGGCTTCGGCTAAAGCCAGGGCCATCCCCCGGCCTAAACCTCTGCTTCCTCCGGTAACCAGAGCCACTTTACCTCTCAAATCCATCTTTGACAACCTCATGGCCTTCCGTCCTCCAATTTTGTCTATTTTTTATACTGTTCGATTATTTCTGAGGCAGTATGGATGAGATCCTGCACCCGATCATAGAACTTGCTATAGACCTGAGAGTAGAGGTCATTATAGATCTCTTTTTTCCCAAAATCCGGCAAAAACACTCGGTCTACATGAACCATGGTCTTCACTGCTTCCTGAAAACCAGCATATACCTTTCCTCCGCTGGCTGCGCATATTGCTGCTCCCAGAGCAGTGGTCTCCGGAGTTTTCAAAGTGCAGACCTCAACACCTAATATATCAGCGAATATCTGATTCCATAAATCATTTCTGGCCGATCCTCCGTACATCCTTACCTTGGTGATGGGAACCCCGGAGCGTACTTCCATAAATTCCTTTTTGCGCCGCGACTCAAAGGCAAGTCCCTCCAAGATGGCCCTTACCAGATGGGGTTTACCGTGATCCAAAAGGAATCCAAAGATAACACCCCTTGCTTTGAGGTCCCAGTAGGGAGAGGCTGCCCCGGAGTAATAAGGGATCAGCGTCAGTCCTTCATTTCCAGGCGGAACCCGGGCAGCCAAATTGTATAGCTTATCCCAGACGTCTTTTCCCTGCTCTTGAGTACTCTCAACTTCCTGACCGGCAAAATTATCTCTGAACCAGCTCATCAAGGCCGAGCCTCCACTCCATATGGAATCCTCCAGAAGGTAGTTCCCAGTGGGGCTGATCTCTATAAAATAGTTTAGATAGGGATCCAGTTTAAGCTCCTTCACATAAGCCTCCAAGGAACAGGAAGTTCCTCCATTTATGGCCAGCATCCCCGGTTGGTTCGCTCCAGCTCCTAACGTTCCACAGGGCTGATCCCCGGCAGTGGTCACTACGGGGAGTCCCTGCGGAAGGCCAGTAAGGCTTGATGACTTTTTGGTGATCTTTCCCACCACCTCCCCTCCCGGAAGAATCTCGTCTACCCAGAGACAGACCGGAATGTTGAAGAGATCAAGAATATCTTCAGCCCACCTGGTAGGAGAGGTCACATCCAAACAGCCGGTCTGGATGGCAGAACTTGAGGTGGTAACTAATCTTCCTGTTAGTCTATAAATTAGGTAATCCTGGACCAGGAGGAATTTATAAGTTTTTCTGTAGATCTCCGGTTCATTCTCCTTGAGCCACATGGCTTTGTAAACTGTCCAGATACTGGGGAAGTTCCCGGTACGGGAGTAGATCTTCTTTGCTCCTATTTTTTCTCTCGCCCACTCATTTTGTCTACTACATCTTATATCATTCCAGAGAATGGCATTGCGAACAGGTTCCA
>JBHIAL010000304.1:0-2297 GCA_046758525.1 bacterium | reverse complement strand
AAGGACTGATTGAAGAATATAATATAAATTTTTTGAGTCTTCAGAGCAGAAAGCATGTTTAAGCCAAATTTTAGATATACAAATAACCTGGTAAGGTTACTGACCAGAATTTCTGCAGCAAGAGAGGTGATCCTCAATTCGCCTTTAATTCCAAGATGGGAAGCTGCCTTAAGGCGTGAGGCAATAATCCACAGTGCCCATGCATCCACCAGCATCGAGGGAAACAGGTTATCTTTGGAACAGGTCAGCGACTTAGCCCAGGGAAGAGAAATAATGGCTACCCGAAAGGATAAACAGGAAGTCTTGAATTATCTGAATGTCCTGGAAAATATTGAAAAATTAACAAAAGGGAGTTCTATACTTGAGCAAGATATATTAAAAATCCATCGTATGGTGACAAAAGATACTTTGGATAATCCAGATGATTGTGGGGTTTACCGTACCCGCTATGTAGTAGTAGCGAATAGATTTACTGGTGAGGTCTTCTTTAGGCCACCCAAAAATGAAGATGTGCCCGGGTTAACAAAAAATTTGGTAAAATGGATAGACTCTGAGGAAGCCAAGGGGCTCGATCCCATTCTTGAAGCAGGAATAGTGCATTACGAATTTGTCAGAATTCATCCTTTTGTTGACGGGAACGGCCGAACTGCAAGAGTCCTGGCAGCTTTGATTCTTTGTCTGCGGGGTTTTGACACCAAACAGTTTTTTTGCCTCGATGATTACTATGATTCTGACAGACAAGCCTACTACAGAGCATTGCAAAGCGTTGACCAAGAAACTTTGGATATGACCAATTGGTTAGAATATTTTGTTGCGGGTGTAAATGTAAGTATCGCGGCAGTAAAAGAAAGAGTGGTACGACTTAGTAGTGATAGGTTGAGAAAGGCAAAGAGGGG
This sequence comes from bacterium, assembly GCA_046758525.1. Taxonomy (GTDB): domain Bacteria; phylum Aerophobota; class Aerophobia; order Aerophobales; family AE-B3A; genus AE-B3B. The sequence goes on along the minus strand of JBHIAL010000304.1, from coordinate 1,401 downwards.
GCAGATTGCTTTAACGGAAAGACAGATGAGGATTGTAGAGGTTATAAATCAAAATGGCAAAATAACTGCTAGTGATATAGCAAAGATGTTTAAGATCAGCAGACAGGCTGCATTGAAAGAGATTGGAAAGCTGGTGAAATTAGAGGTGGTTGCACTGCAAGGTGAAAAAAGAGGAGCTCATTATATATTAGCATAAAAACGGTTGTCATTTTGGTTGTCATTTTGGTTGTCATTTTATATGGAGTTGACTATGAATAAACTCAGCAACGAAGAGATTGAGTTTATAACCAAATGCCTGAAAGAAGGTAAGCCCCTGTCTGATAATTACAGGTATATCATTCCTTTTGAGGCAAAGAAGGAATATGAGCTGACATACGAAGGCAAAGAACGGGAAGAGGACATACTTGCGGATACTATGGCAGTTCCTCTGCAACCCGTAAAGACTTTCGGTGATGGCAATGGTGCTTGGACTAATAAACTGATATTCGGCGATAACCTTCAAGTTCTTAAAGCCTTAATGGATGATCCAGAGGTTTATGATAAAAATACGGGTAGGGGAAAAGTAAGGTTAATTTATATCGATCCTCCTTTTGCTACAAGACAGGAATTCAGAGGGAGTCAGGATCAAAAGGCTTACCAGGACAAGATCATAGGTGCACAGTTCTTAGAATTTTTGAGAAAAAGGTTGGTCTTTTTGAGAGAGCTGTTAGCTGAAGATGGAAGTATCTATGTGCATTTAGATTGGAAAAAGACACATTATATTAAATCGTTAATGGACGAGATCTTTGGTGAAAACAATTTTATTCGCGAAATAATATGGAGAATTGGTTGGGTTTCTGGATTTAAATCAGTAGCAAATAATTGGGTTAGAAATCATGATACTTTACTTTATTACGGTAAAAATAAAGACATAGTTATTTTTAATAAAATATATACTCCTTATCCTCCAGATTATGAAAGATGGGGTGGAAGACCTAAGGGAAAAGGTCTCGCAATCGAAGATGTATGGGGGGTGTTCCCTCAAGAAGGAGTTACATCACTACAAGTTGTTAGTTTTGCAAGTCAATATACTGGATTCCCAACTCAAAAACCTGAAGGACTATTAGGAAGAATTATCAAAGCTTCATGTAACCCCGGAGACATTGTCCTCGATGCCTTTGCTGGTTCGGGCACAACAGGAGCAGTGGCGGAAAAACTTGGTAGAAGATGGATCATGATTGATTGTGGCAAATTAGCTATTTACACTATGCAAAAAAGGTTACTCAATTTAAAAGAAGAAATTGGAAACCGCGGAAAAACCCTGAAACCAAAACCCTTTACCCTCTATAATGCTGGGCTATATGATTACAAAATGGTCAAAGATCTGCCCTGGGATAAATACAGGGAATTTGTGCTTAAACT
>JBHIAL010000303.1:0-2309 GCA_046758525.1 bacterium | reverse complement strand
GAATTTGGGGCTTTTTACTTTGCCATCGAATTTTGACTTTTTACGAGATCATCAAGCTTAGCATGGGTTGTTTTTTTTTCTTATGACGTGGAGTACTTTTTCCGGCGTAGCCGGAAGTTCAGCAATTTGTATACCGACCGCGTTACGAATTGCGTTCAAAATAGCACCAGCTATTGGGGTTACTGCCACCTCGCTGAATCCCTTAGCGCCATGTGGACCGGTTGGTTCGCTTTCCTCTATAATGATCGATTCCATATTCCCTATATCCAGAGCCGTAGGTATTACGTAGTCGGTAAAACTTGTATTTTTCGTTACACCCTCTGGTGCCTTGATTTCCTCCATTAAAGTATAGCCAATACCCATACTCGCCCCACCTTCGATTTGCCCTTCCACGCTAAGCGGATTTATTGCTTTGCCTACATCGGCAATGCTAACGAGCTTCAAAACCTCGACCTGACCTGTCCTTGTATCTATCTCGACATCAGCAACACTGCCAGCAAAGGCGTAAGTAGCGCAAGGACTTCCTTGACCAGTCTCCATATCTAAAGGAGTTGTTTCGGGCAAGAAATAGCCAACAGCAGATACCCCCTGCATGAAATACATCCTGAGCGCATTTGCAACGGTGATTCTCTTTTCGGGATGTTGTTCTGCGTAGATAATTCCATCTCTCAAACATAACTCTTCGGGGTCGGTATCGAGGTGTCCTGATACTTTTTCAAAGAGAATTTCCTTGGCCTTTTTGGCCGCAAGCTGTACTGCTTTACCTGAAATATACGTTACTCTGGAAGCCGAGCTGGATTCACAATCTGGCGTTACATCTGTATCAGTTGTCATCATGCTAATTTTCTCTATTGATATGCCCAGCTCCTCTGCCGCAATTTGGGCCATGATTGTATCTGATCCCTGACCGATATCTACTGACCCACATATTACGCTCGCACTACCATCCGGAAGTAAGTTGACAAAGGCGGTGGATTGAGAGCCGCCTCTGGTGCTTCCTATTCCATGCCAGCCTACTCCAACTCCTATACCTCTTTTCTTGAAAGCTGCGTCTGGGCGCGATTGCTTTTCGATGGATTCCACGACATGTTTCGCCTGCAACAAAACCTTTTTGATCCCCACGCTGTGCTCAAGGAGTTGTCCTGTTGCTGTTGTAGAACCAGCTTCTAGTGCATTTTTCAACCTCAACTCAATTGGGTCCATCTTTAATCTCTTGGCTAATTCATCCATTTGGCTTTCATGGGCAACCTGTATTTGAGGCCCTCCATATCCTCTCATCGCTCCACAAATGGGATTATTGGTATACACGACAAATCCATCTACATTGACATTGGGAATGTTATAGGGTCCCGAGGCCTGGATAACAGATCTTGTCAAAACACCCTTTCCCACTACCATGTAGGCACCCGTATCACTTATTATCTTAACTTCAGCCGCTGTTAATTTCCCCTCCTTTGTAGCTCCGGTTTTGTATTTTATTATATAAGGGTGTCGCTTGGTCGTCGCCAAAATAGACTCGTCCCTTGTATATATCACCTTAGCGGGCCTGCCCGTTTTAAAAGCTAACAGCGCAGCATAGCACTGACACAAACTCCATATTTTCCCACCAAAGCCACCACCAGTAACCATCTGAACGATGCGCACCCTGTTTTGGCTGATGGCAAGCATTCTTGCTATTGTTCTTCGGTCGTAATGTGTGTGTTGCGTGCATGTCCACACGGTAATGCGTCCGTCAGCCTCAATTTCTGCCACTGCAGCTTCGGGTTCCAGGTAGGCATGCTCTACCCTTTGTGTTTTATATATGCCCTCGATTACGATATCTGATTGTTTGAAGCCATTGTCAACGTCACCTTTACGAATTCTTACATGGGATGCTATGTTCCCGCCTTCATGTACTTGGGGCGCGCCTTCCTCCATTGCCTCAGTGGGATCCAAAACAGCCTTGAGAGGTTCATAATCTATCTTGATCATGTCAAGAGCCTCTTCTGCCGACGCTTCAGAATCCGCTCCGACTAAAACCACCGCTTCTCCAAAATAGTTTATTTCTTTATCTGCTAATATGGGTTGATCTGCAATTATTGGTCCTGCGGCATTTCTGCCCGGAATATCTTTCGCCGTCAGGATTATAATCCCGGGTAGATTGATGACGTTGGAAGTATCGACCCTCTTTAACCGTGCCCGAGGAGTAGTATTACTTCTCAGAATTTTTCCATATATCATATTGCTGAAGCGCAGGTCGTCAGCATAAGTGGCTTTACCGGTAACTTTACCCGGAGCATCTATTCTCGCCACGTTGCCCCCTATTACCC
>JBHIAL010000302.1:0-2318 GCA_046758525.1 bacterium | reverse complement strand
GGGTTCATTGACATTCATCTTCATGGTGGAGGTGGGGCGGATACTATGGATGCGACAGAGGAAGCCGTGGAGAAGATATCAGTTGCCCATGCCAAAGGAGGGGCAACCTCCATCGTCCCCACCACCGCATCTGCTCCCATGGATGATATAATAAAGGCGGTTAAGGTTATAGAATGGGCTAAGAAAAGGACATTACCCGGGGCACAGGTCTTGGGCGCTCATATAGAGGGGCCGTACTTTTCCATGGAGCAAAAAGGAGCACAAAACCCAGAGTACTTAAAAGAGCCAAGACCGGAGGAGTATCTAAAGCTTTTGGATGAATATGATTGTATCCTCAGAATCTCCGCAGCCCCTGAATTAGAGGGGGGATTGGAATTGGGACGAGAGCTAAGAAGGCGTGAAATTGTGGCCTCAATCGCTCATACAAATGCAACCTACCAAGATATCCTTGCCGCCATTGAGGCTGGCTATGCCCATGTAACGCATATGTACTCAGGAATGTCTGGACTAAAGAGGATCAATGCATACAGGATCTCCGGCGCCATAGAGTCAACCCTTTTATTAGACGAGTTAACCACCGAAGTAATTGCCGATGGACATCATCTTCCTCCCAGTCTTATGAAGCTGATAATAAAAGCGAAGGATCTTGATAAGGTATCAGTTATAACAGATGCCATAAGTGCCACCGGGTTAGGGCCGGGAAAATATTCCATTGGGGGATTGGATGCCATCGTTGAGGCTAACGTGGCAGAGGAATTTGAGGTTCCAGAGGAAAAGGAGAATTATGTAGCTAAGCTTTTGACCCGGGATTCTTTTGCAGGTAGTGTAGCTACAATGAATAGATGTGTAAGGAATATGGTTAAGCTGGTGGGGCTCTCAGTTCAAGATGCGGTTAAGATGGCAACTATAAACCCAGCTAAAGTAATGGGGATAGATAGGGAAAAAGGAAGCCTGGCAGAAGGGAAGGATGCCGACATAGTCATTTTTGATGAAGATATACATGTTACTATGACAATAGTTGAGGGTAGGATAGTCTACCAGGAAGGAAATGATTGAGTTTTTGTGAAAAAGTGAAGAAAACTAAGGAATTTTAGATAATCAAGAGAAACAAATTTGAGGTGAAGATATAGATGCTCCAAACCTTGAGGTGCTGCCAAAGAACAGAGGAAATAAGTAGAGTGCTCCTATTTTTTCAAGGTGTAAGAGAGGGGGTGGAGAAGCAAGCGAGGAGGTGATGGTAGCTACTTTAGCGATTGACCCTTAACTTAATCCGATTACAACAGGAGATGAGAAAGAAGAGGGTGAGGAAAAAATTTCTTAGCTTAGAAGAATTAGGAGGTAAATCAAGATGAATCCCACAGAGAAATACTATGGTGCAATAGAGAGAATTCTTGGGGAGATCAAAGAAAAGGAGATGGCAAATATAAAAAAAGCTGCAGATCTCATTAGTGAAAAAATAATGAACAATGAGGTAATATGGGCATTTGGTACGGGAGGTCATTCTATAATGGGAGCAATGGAATTATTTACTAGAGCTGGAGGGCTGGCGGCAATAAATCCCATATTTCCACCTGGTATAGCTAACATTGAGAGTCATCCCAATACCGAAAGCTTAGTGGGCTATGCCGAAAAAATTCTAGACTACTACAGAGTAAAAAAAGGAGATTTGTTGATAGAGATTAATGTGAATGGAATAAATGCCGTGACTATAGATACAGCTTTGGAATGCAGAAAAAGGGGCATAAAAATCATAGCAGTGACCTCATCTGAATTTTCTAAAGGTGCCGCACCAGGGATTCCTAACAGGCATCCCAGTAATAAGAATCTATTTGAATTAGCAGATTTAGTGGTAGATGCTCACGTTCCCCCCGGAGATGCGGTAGTTGAGATTGAAGGCTTTGATCTAAAAGTCTCCTCTTCCTCTACTGTTGCCATTGCGTTTATACTCAACTCCATTGTAGCTGAGGTGGTTGAGAATCTGGTGAAAAAGGGAATCACTCCAGAGGTCTTCAAAAGTGGAAATATGGCAGGGGGTAAGGAGAGAAACCGTCCGCTACATGAGAAATATTATTGGAGAATAAAACATTACTAACATGTACGCTATCAAAGATTGAAAGGAGGGATGGAACATTACCGGAAAGCTTATTCGGGAGGATAGAAGTCAGATAGGCTAAAAAGGAGGTTTAAAAAAAGATGAAGAGAAAGAGAATAATAAGTTTAGTGTTGGTAGGAGGGTTAATGCTGCTCATATTCGGTGCGGTGGCATTGGCAGAAGAGATACCCCCTAAGCCTCGAGCCATTACTATGACCAATATGGG
>JBHIAL010000301.1:0-2330 GCA_046758525.1 bacterium | reverse complement strand
TTGATCATGGCTAGCTTGATGAGGTCAGCGGCTCCTCCCTGAACGGGAGTGTTAATAGCTGTGCGCTCAGCAAATTCTCGGGTTCTCTTATTTCGGGAGTTAATCCCGGGAAGACGCCGCTTTCTTCCCAGAAGGGTGGTTACATACTGCCTCTCTCGGGCTTCCCTTAATGTTTTCTCTATATAGTCCTTCACCTTAGGGTAGCGACCAAAGTATTTCTCAATGTAATCTTCGGCTTCTTTTTGAGAGATTCCCAGATCCCGGGAGAGCCCATAGGCACTTATTCCGTAGAGAATTCCAAAATTGACCGCTTTTGCCTGCCGTCTCATCTGAGGAGTGACCTTTAGAGGAAGAACGCCAAAAATCTCAGACGCTGTTTCTCGATGAATATCCTCATTTTTGGCAAAAGCTCTTTTTAGATTGACCTCTCCAGAGAGATGAGCTAGGAGCCTTAGTTCAACCTGTGAGTAGTCAGCAGAAAGAAACACGTATCCATTTTCCGCTATAAAAGCATGTCTTAATCTTTGTCCTAACTTGTTCCTGATGGGGATGTTTTGCAAATTAGGCTCCGAAGAGGAAAGTCTCCCTGTGGCAGTAACAGTTTGATTAAAAGAAGTATGAATTCTCCCTGTGGCAGGGTTGATTAATTTAGGGAAAGGCCTTATGTAAGTTGACTCTAGCTTGAAAAGCCGTCGGTACTCCAATATTTTAGTCACGAAAGGGTAAAGTAAAGATAGGGTTTGTAGCACTTCCTCGTCCGTAGAGTATCCGGTCTTGGTCCTTTTAAGAGGGGGCAGATTCATTTTTTCGAAAAGAATCTGGCCCAACTGCTGGGAGGAATTAATATTAAATTTTTCTTCCACTTTTTGATAGATTTCTTCTTGTGTTTCCTCTCTTTTCTTCTTTACATCTTTTAAGAAGTCTTCCAGGGCAGTTTTGTCAACTTTGATGCCCCTTTCTTCCATCTTAGCCAGGACTTCTATGAGTGGCATCTCTATCTTCAGGAATAATTCCCAGAGGTTCTCTTTTTTTAGCCTTTCTTCCAGCAATCCCGAAAGCTGTGAGATGATCTTGGCTCTTTTAGCAGGATGAGCTCCTTGATCCAGATCTATTCCCAGGTAGTTAAGGGCTAAATCTTCCAGAGGATAATGGGATGCCAGAGGATTTAAAAGATAGGCAGCTAGTTCAGTATCAAAACCCAATCCAGTCAGATCCATCTTTAACATTTTTAGCTGATGAACCGTAGTCTTCAGATCATGCCCTATCTTCATAATTTTGGGATCTCTAAGTATAGGATCTAATTTACTTATGATGAGATTGTTCTCTATCCCAGCTTGCTTGAAAGACACCCAGTAAGGAGGCTTATCTTTGACGAAAAAAGCTATACCTTCTATTTTTCCATTTTTTTGAGGCTCAAGAACAAAGAAAGTTTTCTTCAGATTAGAGGCGAGACTGATTAAGTCGGGTAAGCTGGTGATTTCATAAAAGTGGGCTTTAGGGAAGATGGAAGGTCCAAGTTCTCTTACCAGTTGCTTAAATTCCAGTTTGCTGAACAAAGGAAGGAGAAGATCTCTCTGGGGAGGATTGACCTTAAGCTCATCCAGATCAACTTTAAGGGAGACTGAAGTAATGGTAGTAGCCAGGTTCTTACTCAATCTTGCCTGCTCAGCATATTTTGTTAAAAGGTCTCTTTTTTTGCCAGGAAGTTGATTAAGGTTATGGAGAAGATTATCCAGGCTCTTATATTTTTGGATCAACTCCTTAGCCATAACTGGCCCAATGCCGGGAACGCCGGGGATATTGTCTGAGGTATCCCCCACTAAGGCTAAAAAATCAGGAATCTGGGTCGGGGAGACTCCGTATTCTTTTTTTACCTCTTTTTCATCAAAGCGACGGATATCGGTAATTCCCTTTCTCGGTCTGAGAACACAGGTAGAGGAGGATACTACCTGCAAAGCATCCTTGTCTCCGGTAAGAATTTCAATCCGCAGGCCCATTTTTTCTCCTTTTTTGGTCAGAGTTGCCAGTAGATCATCCGCCTCATATTCCTCATTCTCGAAAATGGGGATTCCGAAACCCTTCAGGACTTCTTTAGTTAGAGAAATCTGACTAGCTAGATCTTCAGGCATTCTGGGTCGGGTAGCTTTATACTCCTCCCATTTTCGATGACGAAAGGTTTTTCTACCTTTATCAAAAGCACAGGCGATATAGGCCGGTTTTTCTTCTCGAAGGAGCTTCATCAGCATCCGGATGAACCCATAAACGGCCCCAGTGGGAACTCCTTCTGAGTTAGTCAAAGGAGGAAGGGCATAGAAGGCTCGATAAAGCAG
>JBHIAL010000300.1:0-2333 GCA_046758525.1 bacterium | reverse complement strand
GCTCTTCCCAGATTCCCAACGATTGTAAGTTGACTGGCGCCATCTATTTGCCTCCGCACAATTTACTTTTTGATTGTAAATTTATGATAATTTTAGTCAAGTATTAGCCTATTTATATTATAAAAGAATTATAATTTTTGTCAAGTACTTTCCGTACATGGCTGCCTAGTTAGACGATTGGCGTCTCGCTACTGCGGGGAGAGTTGGATCGTGACCATTATGGCTCATTCCTGGCTACTCTACAGCTTGAAATTGACGGTGAGTACGATCTTTGTTATGATTGGATAACATCAAATTCCTTCAATAGATAGATAAACTTTCTAAAATTAAGGTAGATAGGCTCTTGGTGAGGAGGGAAGGTTTCAAAATGAGACAGGTGATTTCTTTTGATCTGGATGGTACCCTGATTAAGCCTGATTTTAATGATCTAATCTGGTATGAGATGATACCCAAGCTTTATGCTAAAAAGCAGGGGATTGAGCTGGAGGAGGCAAAAAGACTGGTAAGAAAAGAGTACGACCGGGTTGGTGAGGATGATTTGAGGTGGTACCGGCTTGATTATTGGCTCGAACATTTAAGACTGGATAAGGGCCAAGAAGAGCTACTTGAAAAATGCGTGGATAAAATAATCCTTTATCCCGATGTCCTGCCCAGCCTGAACCGTCTGAAGAGAAGGTACAGGCTAGTAATTGCCTCCGGTATGAGCGAGGATTTTATTTTTATTAAATTAAAAAAGAATAATCTCGCCAGGTTTTTTAACCATGTATTCTCGGCCATTTCTCTGGGATTAATTAAGAAAGAAAAGAGTTTTTATCTTGCTATGTGCCGGAGCTTAAATGTCAAGCCAGCTGAGCTTATCCATGTGGGCGATCATTATGAGGTTGACTATCTGGTACCAAGGAAAATAGGAATAGAGGCATACTTTTTAGATCGGGAAAACCAGCGGAAAAAAGAGTTTGGAACAGTTAATAATCTGGAGGAGTTAGCCAACCGCTTGACTCAATGGTAATTTTCTTTATGGTTTTTATCCTTACCTTCTTTGCCAATTATAAATGGGAAGAAAAGGGTACCATTTATCTAATTCCGGTGGGGAAGGTAATCTCCTACCCTCTATTCAGACTTGAAGTCTGACTTGTTAAAAGAGAATATAACTCAGGTCGTCGATCAGCAAAAAGGTCGTTATGGTCCGTTAGGTGCTTATTCCGGGAGTCACGAGGATCTACGTTAACTGTGCCGATGGTTTCCTCTTGAGAGAGTCTCAGTAGTATCCGGCCTTCGGCATTAACTATTTGGCTGCCGCCGGTGAATTTAAGCTCTTTTCGAGTTGTGCGACGTTCTATTCCGGTCCGGTTGGCCGTAATACAGATTACCCGATTCTCAATGGATCGAGTAATCATAGCCTTCTGACAAAAAGGAAGAATCAAATTTGCCGGATGGCATATGAGTTCAGCCCCTTTGAGAGTTAGAATGCGAGTTGCTTCAGGAAAGATCCAGTCAAAACAGATCATAATGCCTAGTCTGGCTATCCCTATGTCAAACACAGGAAACTCCAGATTTCCAGGAGTAAACCAGAACTTTTCCTCGTTGAAGAGGTGTACTTTACGATACTGACCGATAAATCCCTTTGGCCCCACTAAGACAGCGGAGTTGTAGAGGTTTCCATCTTCTCTTTCAGCAAGCCCGGCCGCAATGAAGGCATCCTTTTTTCTGGCAATTCTTGAAAGCTCCTTGGTGGTAAAACCCTCTGGAATATTCTCAGCTAGAGATTTCACTTCATCTTTTGAAGTAAAAAGATAACCAGTGTTAAAAAGCTCCGGCAGAACAATAAGATCGAAACTTTCTTTTGAAATGTGATCTTCTACCTTGGTGAGATTGGCTTCGATCTTTCCAAATACAGGACTAAACTGTAGGACCGCTACTTTCATTTTCTTCTCCCTTGTCTATTCTTACTTTGACAAATCTCTTTTTCAGCTTGCCTACATTAATTTGGGGGAAAGCATGAATTACGGTAGGCCCCTTTCATTAATTTTGATACAAAACTGTGATATGTCAAATAGGTTCACTCCCTCTGCGCATCTATTTGAGAGCGAGGGACGGTATTTTTCACCCATTTTCTCAATCAGGCCAAAACAAGTCCGAACAACAGGCCATAGTAAGATTCCTTAAAATAGGCTTCCTTAAATGGATAAACTGGGCCAGAAAAGGTAGTAAAGACAGGATAGTAATTTTTCAAGAGATTACTGGTGCTATTGATGCAGTAATTGAGACCATCACAGATACTCTTTCCAAATGGGAGAAGGTTACTTTAGTTGGTTTTGGCGCTTTTCAGGTGA
>JBHIAL010000299.1:0-2335 GCA_046758525.1 bacterium | reverse complement strand
GATCATAGCTAGCCAAGGCGTGTTCATGTTTCTTAATAACTGTTTTTGATTTTAACTGCTTCTGGTTCCAGAATTGATGCAACTGATAGGAATTATACTTCAACACCATCATATGGCCTGGAGGAAGTCGATGTATTTCGATACCTTCACCACCCAAGGCCCTCAATGACTTCCTTTCAGAAGCAAATGCAATTAATCCCTTTCCGATGTAGAAATAGAGCTGTCGAACGCCAACTGGATCGCGGGCAATGACGGTATGTTGCTGGTCAGTTACTGCCAAGGCGTACACTCCGTCAAGCTTTCGCAAAACCTTTTCCATCACGCTGATAAGATCTCCCGTGTAGGTCTCTTCAATCAAACGCATGAGTACTTCACTGTCGCTACCTGTCCTCAGAGTTCCACTGTTGCTGAGTTGTTGAGCTAACTCATTATAGTTATAAATCTCACCATTATGAAGCATACTCACACGTCGATTCTCAGACTGAAAGGGTTGCAAGCCATCTGCCCCCCCAGTTATAGCCAATCGGACGTGTCCCATGGCTACCAACCCCTTCTTGCCGCTCAGCTGCAGTTGCTGTAGAGTTGGTTTTCGCTCGCAGACTTCGCCAATTACGTAGCCAGCACCATCTGGTCCTCGATGGTGCATTCTCCCAAGCATCTCTTTCAGCAAAGGGCCTAACTCTCTCGGGTTCGAACTAATAATTCCTGCTATACCACACATGGTTTTGTTTTCCTGTCAAATGGATAAACATCATCTCAGGCTATTAGGTGTACTAAAGAGATAAACCGGTAATTATCTTTACCTAAAGTGGCATCTTATGATGTAGAGACATTGTTAATTTGCGACGTTCAAGTTTTTTTGATAAACTTCCTCAGATAGCTATAATGATGACCCAATAATGTTACCTGCCAGACTTTAGCAATGCAGAGGCTCACTCAAAAGTCATCAGTTGATGGTACTCTGTTTCGAGCTTACTACAATCGATGTCAACCATACTAATTGTTCCGGCAATTAGAGTGAAAGATAAGCAAAACAAGTCTCCCTTCCGGGACCCTTTCCTGGTCAACCATTGGGTCACTATTGCCAGGAACCCCTCCGGAGCTTTCAGATAACATTTTTTAGTTCAGAGCTAGCATTATATATCCATTTGCCAAACTTTACCTTTCTTGGTTCCTTTGTGCATGAACGGCATTAACTATGATCTTTCTTATTATAAGAAGGCCTGAAGCTGTAGTCAAGGGGAAATTCATGGGGCACACGACCATCCAAAATTTTGGGATGACCCATGGTCGGAAACGGTACAACTCGCAAACAAGCTTCCGTAATGAGCGGTTAGTAACATATGACTAACCTTGATAATGGCCTAACCTACTCATACTTGGGCACATCCTAAGAATCTCTAGGTTATATTAGTTGACAACACACTTGATGACCGTTGAAATGATTTAGGCAATCGTCTTGTTTTAAGACCTATCTAACCATTTAACATTGTGGAAACAAAATGGAAACAGGGGGAGTGACCTGCCCCCGTTTGTTGTACCACTGTTTATGTTAGTCCAGCCCTTGTTAAAGTCAAGCTGTTTTGGGGCTGGATAGTGGCTGGTGCCGGCGGACGATAGGCTAAGGAGCTATGTGGCCGGTGCTGGTTGTAGTCAACTCTCCAGCGTTCGATAAGTACCTGGGCTTCGGTTAGGGTAAAGAAGATTTCCCGGTTCAGCAGTTCATCGCCCAGAAAACTCCTTTCTAACATTTTTCTAACAAAACCAGCCATAACACCCAATAATAAGAGAAAACACCAGACAATACCAGCCTGGCTAAGTCTTTGCCGTTATTACTGCTTACTATCTGGTATTATTCCCTGTTTTGACTGTGTAGCAGGCTCATAACCCGAAGGTCGTTGGTTCAAATCCAACCCCCGCTATTTTTATTGGGCTACCAAGACTTTGGGGGATAAGGAATTGTATATGAGACCTAAAAGGGGTTATTTTGTCCGTTCTCATATTGTTCCTTTTTTGTTCCTTCATTGCTACCAAATCGGATAGCTTCCACGGCTTTCAGCCTGTGGGCTGGAGACAGGGGGGAATACCTTTCTGTTACTTTTATGGTAGAATGTCCGAGTAATTCCTGAACGGTTCTAATATCAGTCCCCTGCATAACCAAACAGCTGGCAAAAGTATGCCTCAATGTGTGGAGGTTTGCATCCGTAATTCCCAACCTACGTAGAAATTTTTGGAACTCGTGGGTATAGTAGTCAGGGCCAGGAGCAGGAGTAGTCCTCCCCTTGTGGCCATTTTGCGTCCAAGTGAAGTAAAAACACATTAAAATTGGTTAATT
>JBHIAL010000298.1:0-2337 GCA_046758525.1 bacterium | reverse complement strand
GATACCATTGGGCTTATGTCCTGCAATCCTGCTATCGGCGGCATAGGTAAGGGTCAGTTGGTTAAGGAGATAGACGCCTTAGGGGGAGAGATGGGTAAAGCCATTGACTCTACTGCTATTCAATTTCGCCGCCTCAATACCAAAAAGGGTCCGGCGGTTCAGTCCTCACGGGCTCAGGCCGACCGGCAAGGCTATCGTCTGCATATGAAATGGATTCTAGAAAACCAAGCCGGACTTGATGTAAAGCAGGCCCTGGTTGATAGGATATTGGTGAAAAATGGACTTGTCCAGGGAGTTGAGACACATCTCGGGGAAAAATTTAGCGGAAAATCGGTAGTGATAACCCCGGGAACGTTCCTCAAGGGTTTGATTCATATTGGTTTGACAAACTTTCCCGGGGGAAGAATGGGAGATTTTCCTTCCATAGAACTTTCCCAAAGTCTAAGAAATTTAGGGTTTCGCCTGGGAAGATTTAAGACAGGTACCTGCCCCCGTCTGGATGGAAAAACCATTGATTTTTCATGCCTTAATCCTCAAGAGGGGAATAAAAACCCGGTTCCATTTTCCTTTTCCACACCCAAGATAAGCCAAAGTCAAGTTCCCTGCTATATCACCTACACTAACTCAAAAACTCATCGCATCATTAAGGGGGGGCTGGATCGCTCGCCCTTATATACCGGGGTAATAAAGGCAACGGGAGTAAGGTACTGCCCCTCCATTGAGGATAAGGTGATGAGGTTTCCCGATAAAGAAAGACATCAGATCTTCCTGGAGCCGGAAGGCCTGGAAACGAATGAGTATTATCCTAATGGTCTCTCTACCTCTCTCCCCCTCGATATTCAGCTTAAGATGCTCCGTACCATTAAAGGATTAGAAAAGGTTGAGATTACCCGCCCCGGATATGGGATCGAACATGACTACGTTGATCCTACCTACTTAAAACCTACCCTGGAGACGAAGCTTATTGGGGGTCTTTTTCTAGCCGGCCAGATCAACGGGACGACCGGATACGAGGAAGCTGCTGCTCAGGGACTGGTGGCGGGAATTAACACCGCCTTGATGGTTTTAGGAAAAGATCCTTTAATTTTGGATCGTTCTGAGGCATATATCGGGGTTTTGATTGACGATCTAATTACCAGGGGAACCAGCGAACCTTACCGCATGTTTACCTCTCGAGCTGAGTATCGACTTCTTTTAAGAGAAGACAACGCTGATCTTCGACTCAGAGAAAAGGGATACCGAGTAGGTTTGGTCGAAAAGACTGAGTACGAAAAGGTCAAGGCTAAAGAAAAACGTATTAAGGCTGAGCTGGATAGACTTAGCTCCATTAGGATAACTCCTAGTGATAAGATGAACAAAAATCTTGCCAGTATAGGTAGCAGCCCCATCAACCATACTCTTAGCTTAAGGGAACTTCTTCGGCGCCCGGAGATCTCTTATCAGGATCTTGGTCTCTTTGATGAAGAGGTGAGTAAGATTGAAGATGAAGAAGCTCAGCAGATTGAAATTCAAGTAATGTATGATGGGTATATAAAAAGACAACTGCAACAGGTAAAAAATTTCAAGAAAATGGAGAAGTTAAAAATCCCTCTTGACTTTGATTATGAAAGTGTCGGTGGCCTTTCTACTGAAGTCAAGGAGAAGTTGTGCAAAATAAGACCACATTCTCTTGGTCAGGCTTCTCGCATCTCGGGAGTGACTCCTGCTGCAATCTCGGTTTTAATGATTTATTTAAAAAAATTGGGGAAGATGTAAAAATGGGTGATGAGGCCTGGAACTATTCTAGGCTAAAGGGTTACAGTCTGGATTTGGGTGCTTCTTTATTTGGAGTTGCTAATGTAAATTCTTTAAAGCATAGCTTTATTTTTCTCTCTCCTGAAACTCTTGACTCTTTTCCATACGGAATCTCTCTTGCCGTTAGGCTTTCCAATAGGGTGATCGAGGATCTTGAGGATAGACCCACCAGATTATATCTTCATCATTATCGACAGGTTAACTTCTTTCTGGATCAGCTAGCTCTTAAGATTAGCTCCTTTATTCAAGAAGAAGGCTGGCAAGCTCTTCCTATACCTGCCTCCCAGGTTCTTGACTGGGAGAAGCTAAAAGGGCATCTTTCCCATAAAAAAGTTGCCCAGGAGGCAGGACTGGGATGGATAGGAAGGTCTAATCTTTTGGTAAGCCCTCATTACGGGGCAAGAATCAGGTTGGTTACTATTCTTACCGATTTTCCTTTGCAGCGTGACCAGCCACAGGAGGGAAGCTGTGGATCATGCAGGCAGTGTCTTTCAGCCTGTCCTGCTCGGGCAATAAAAGAGAATCAGATGGATTTCGATTCTG
>JBHIAL010000297.1:0-2343 GCA_046758525.1 bacterium | reverse complement strand
AAAGACGTGAAACTCCTCGCTCCGCTCCTCAGACAACACGTCTTTCTTCTTCCTCGACTCGAAGACTCGTTAAGGTGGCTGATATAAGGCTCCTGCGGGGAAAGTCCCTCGATACGCGTATAACTCTTCTAGTACTTTCTTTGTACTATTAAGTTACTGTGGCTCTTATATTCTTTCTCCTAATTTTCTTTCCTTTCCTTGCAACAAACGTCCCAGATTAGATCGGTGGGTAAACACAATGAGAGAAGCCGCCGCTACGCTTAAAAATAGATAAAACCAATCTTTCTCATTCACCCAAAGCCAGATGAAAAGTGGAAGGCTACCTCCCGCTATCATCGATCCTAGAGAAACGTAGCGAGTAAGACCCATCACCAAAGCCATAGCTAAAGCAGAGAACATAAAGGGAAAGGGGGTAAGAACCAAAAAAACTCCCGCTGTGGTAGCTACTCCTTTTCCTCCCCTGAATTTTAGAAAAACTGACCAATTATGTCCTATAATGGACGATAGTCCCAGCGTTCCCCCGGCTATTTGGGGACTAATCCCGATGAAAGACGCAAATAGTATTCCTGCCCCCACAGAGACTGCTCCCTTGGCTATATCAGCGACTAAGACCGCCAGACCGGGAAAAAGTCCTAACACTCGCAAGGTATTAGCAAACCCTATGTTGCCACTCCCATACTCTCTTATGTCTATTCCTTTAAGAAACCTCGCTATGAGGTAACCAGAAGGAACAGAACCTATGAGATAGCCTATAAACAGAACGAAAGGAAGAGTAGTCATTTATCCTTACCGAAGCTCTTCTTTAGCTTTTCTTTTACTTTCTCTTCGATGAAGTCCCCCATCACAATGGCATCTTCCTCTGAGAGATTGAGATTATCAATTTTCTCTATCTTCTCTTTTTCTTCTTTTTGTTTCTCCTTCTTTTTCTTTAGCTGACGCAGACTAAGTCTAATTCGTCTCTTTTCCCGATCGATCTCTACAATTTCTGCGCTTACCTCATTTCCCACTGCAGTTACTACATCTGGATGAGAAACATAGTCCTTATCCAATTCTGAAACGTGAATTAATCCATCTATCCCAGGAGCCAAGTTTATAAAAACTCCAAAGTCCGTTACCTGCATCACTCTGCCGGAAATCAAATCTCCCACTTTGTATTTCTGAAGGAATTTTTCCCAAGGATCAGGTTTAACCTGTTTTAGACCCAGAGCTATTTTCTTTTTTTCAGCGTTGATATCTAATATTTTCACCTCTATCTTTTCGTCTTTGCGTAGAACCTCTTTCGGATGTCCTACTCGTTTCTCCCAGGAAAGATCAGAAACATGAATCAAACCCTCTAGCCCTTCTTCGATCCCTACAAAGGCTCCAAAATTTGTAAGATGGGTGACTTTGCCCACTACCTGCTCCCCTACCTGATATTTTTTTTGCACCTGTGTCCAGGGATCGGGCTTGGTCTGCTTCAATCCTAGGGAAATTTTTCTTTTTTCTTTATCCATTTTTAACACTTTTACCTTTATTTTGTCCCCAACTGAAACTACACCATGCGGGTCCTTGACCCATCCCCAAGAAAGGTTCTCAGGATGAATCAGTCCATCAATTCCTCCCAAATCCACAAAAATGCCAAATTTAGTTATCGAATTTACTCTACCAGTTACCGTTTTTCCTTCTTTTAAGCCAGAAAGAGTTTTCTCTTTCCTTTTTTCTCTTTCTTCCAAGAGTAAAAATTTTCTAGAAAGCACTATATTCCTAGATCCTTTTTCAAGTTGAATAACCCTGACGGCTAGATTTTTCCCGACGAATCCTTTAAGGTTGTCGGTCCTCGTTAAACTCACATGAGAGGCTGGGATGAAAGCTTTCAAGGATCCCAGGTTTGCTAAAACTCCTCCTTTTACTATCTTTACCACTTTCACCACTATGGGTTTTCCATCCCTGAAGGCCTCCTCGAATTTAGCCCAGTTTAGACGAAAATCTGCTTCCTTTTCGGATAGCAGAAGACGTCCTGTTTCATCTTTGCCCGAAACATAAACTTGCATAATCTCCCCTATGGGAGGAGCTTTTTTTCTTCTAGGATCAAATTCCCCCCAAGGTATAAAGCCTTCAGATTTTGTACCCACGTCCACTAAGATTCCTTCCTTGTCTGCTTGCACAACCTTTGCCTCTATTATGTCTCCGAGCTTCGCCACCCGGGGGATCTTGTATCCATGAATCATTGTGGCGAAATCATCTCTTCTTTCCTCCACCTTCTCTTTCATTTCCGATCTCATTATGCTATCGGCAGCTTTCTCCAGAAGCCTTTCTTCTTTTGATTTAGACACCCTTAGCTCCTTTTCTGTGAAAGATATTCCA
>JBHIAL010000296.1:0-2346 GCA_046758525.1 bacterium | reverse complement strand
TCCCCCATTATACTACCTTCACATAAAAAGACAATTAGCTTTGATCGTGCCATAGGGAAGGATTGATTCCTGCTGATATACAGCGACGGAGGGGAAGAGTCCCGAGATATTTCTTGACTTCGCCTTAGCAGTGGATATAATACTTATGAATTTCTATTCTGCGTCGACGGCATCAAGATTTCAGGAATCCTAAGGATGGGAAAAAGCTTTTAATAAGGAAAGAACGTATCAAAAGATAAGCTCGTGTCTATGGGAAAGATTCTCCTTTATTCAGCTCTGGTGGTTTTTTTTGGCGGACTAGGAATCCTGGGGGGTTATTTTGTTGCTGATCTTTATAATCTTCCTCATATTGACCAACTTGAGGAATATCAGCCAAGCCAGATCACCAGAATATATTCTGGTGATGGTGAAGTCCTAGCACAGTTTTTCCAGGAAAGACGAGAAGTCGCCACCCTCTCCCGTATTCCTCTTTATTTGCAAAATGCTTTCATTGCGTCCGAAGATCATAGATTTTATCAACATCGAGGGATAGATTTTAGGCGCATTCTTAAGGTAGCCTGGGTTGACCTAAGAACCTGGAGTAGAGCAGCAGGAGCAAGTACCATAACCCAACAGCTTACCAGAAGTCTTTTCCTCACTCCCAAAAAAACTTTCCTTCGTAAGCTTAAGGAAACGATTCTAGCCATTCAAATTGAAAGAAGATACAGCAAGAAAGAGATCCTCCAGATGTATCTTAATCAAATATATTTTGGAAAGGGAATCTACGGAGTAGGAGAAGCTGCCTCCTTTTATTTTGGGAAAAACATTAGTGACATAAATCTGGCTGAGTCGGCTTTTTTAGCTGCCATTCCCAGAAATCCTACCTATTACTCTCCCCTAAGTCATCCGGACCATACTAACCAAAGGAAAGGGGTAATCCTCAAAAGAATGCGCCAGCTCGGTTTCATCACCGAGGATGAGTGGAGAAAGACCAAGGAAGGGTTCATAAATGTGGTAATAAGCGAAGGAAGAAAAAGAAAAGGAAATGTCTTTCACGCTCCTTACTTCGTGGAATGGGTCCGTCAGAAAATAGAAGAAAAATATGGGTATAGGAGGCTCTGGCGGGGAGGGCTTAAGGTATATACCACCCTGGATTTGAATTTGCAGAAAGAGGCAGAGGAGTCTCTGGTGCCCTATTTAAAGGAGAATAATCACCAAGGGGCTCTCTTGGCCATGGATCCCCATACCGGTTGGGTCAAGGCCCTGGTAGGAGGAAGAGGCTTTGCTGAATCTCAATTTAACAGAGCTACCCAGGCCCGTCGTCAAACCGGTTCTGCCTTCAAGCTTTTTACTTATACAGCAGCTATTGACAGTAGAAAATTTACTCCAGTCAGTCCCTTCTACGATGCCCCCATTTTTTTTAACAGAGGTAAAAAGGTAGGAAAAAGTGGAGAAATAAGAGAAGAAGGTAAGTACTGGTCTCCCCAGAATTTTGAAAAGCATTTCTGGGGAAAAGTTTATCTTTGGCAAATGTTCACTCACTCTATTAATGTTAGCTCGGTAAAACTTCTGCAGAAGGTAGGAGTGGGCAAAGTCATTCATTATGCTCATAGATTAGGTATCGAGAGTCCTTTAAATCATGATCTTACCCTCACTCTGGGTACCTCGGGGTTGAGTCTTCTGGAGATGGTAAGAGGTTATGCTACCATAGCTAATTACGGAATAAGGGTCAAGCCCATCTTTATCCAAAGGGTTGAGGATCGAAAAGGAAGGGTTATTGAGGAAAATTTTCCCCAGGGAGAAATAGTTCTTTCTCCCCAGACTTCGTTTGTAATGATTGATCTATTGAGAAAGACTATCGATTATGGAACTGGTCGAAGAGTACGCTGGTTAGGGTTCAACAGACCCTGTGCAGGAAAAACCGGAACAGTGGGATGGCCAGGAAAAGAAATTACGGATAAGACAATCGATGCCTGGTTCATAGGTTTTACCCCCGACTTGATAGCAGGGGTTTGGATAGGTAACGATGACGCAACTCCCCTGGGGGAAAAGATGACCGGAAGCGCGGTAGCTATTCCTATCTGGACGGAGTTTATGAAAAGGGCATTGAAGGGAAGACCAGTAAAGGATTTTCCTTCTCCCTCTGGGATAGTTTTCAAAAAGATAGATGTAAAAACGGGACTTCTGGCCAGTCCTCAGTCTAAGAATACACTCTGGTTCGCTTTCCTTGAGAATACGGCTCCTCAAAGATATTCAAACCAGGCTAACGACTTATCTAGATCTAAGGGGATTAATGCAATCAGATTTTTCCCTAAGCTTGAATGGGATCGGGCTTCGAAAGCTAAAGATTCCAGTTTTGATTAATAA
>JBHIAL010000295.1:0-2357 GCA_046758525.1 bacterium | reverse complement strand
CAGGACTCTAAAGCCAAAAACAATCCTCGTAGATGAGCAGAACCAACTAATTAAAGGATAGAACAAGTGAGAGTTTACCAAATTAGAAACTATGGAGATCCAATTTTGAGGAGTCGGTGTAGGAGGGTGGAGGAAGTAAGGGACAGGGAGAAAAAGATCCTCCAGCAAATGGCCAAGGTCATGTACCAAGCTCAAGGAATAGGGCTGGCTGCTCCCCAGGTGGGAATTGACCTTCAGCTCATTGTGGTGGACGGGGGTGATAATAATCCGATAAAGTTAGTCAATCCTTTAATTTTGTTGAGGGAGGGAGAGAGTATTCTGGAGGAAGGATGTCTTTCTCTACCAGAGGTTACCCTCAAGGTAAAAAGATCAAAGAGAGTTATGGTAGAGGGTTGGAATGAGGATGGGGAAATAATAAAGATCGAAGGTGAGGATCTTCTAGCTCACGTAATTCAGCATGAAATTGATCATCTTTTTGGGATCTTAATCATTGACTATGCTGATCAAGCGGAAAGGATGAGCTTGGACACCAAACTAAAGCTGCTAGAGAAAAGTGGTGGTAGTCACATCAGGTTATAGTAAATTAGCGAGGAAAAGAGGTGAGAAGGATGGCTAAGGCCTACTTAAAGATCAAGGTGGAGGCAGGGAAAGAAAGAAGTGTCAGAGATGCCCTGTTAAGATTTGATGAAGTAAAGGGGGCGAATTTGACCACCGGAAACCAAGATATTCTAGCTTCCATTGAGGCTGACAGCTACGAGGATATTTTGCAGGTTGTAATAGATAGGCTGCGAACTCTTAAAGGCATTAAGAGTACGGTAACCGATCTTGTGCTTGAGTAAAAATAGATCAATTTCGGCGTTATATTATAGGAGAATGGGAGTAAAAAAAGAGGGGTAAGGCCGCCCAATTTTTAGGGGGGCTCTAGTTGTGGATGGGGCGTGGTGAAGCGGTAACACAGCGGACTTTGGATCCGCCATGCGGAGGTTCGAATCCTCCCGCCCCAGCCAATTCGAGGCGAGCGGCGGGAGGTTCCTTGCGTGGGATCCTCTTCCTTTTTGCTGCTTCGCGGACAAGCCGGTACCATTTTGAAAAAACAATAGAGAAGGAGGTAAGTGGGCTTGTTCCTCCGGTGTGCTTGCATCTGATACAAATTTGGTTCTTAGCTATAGTCTAGAGGAAGGTGAATTATGCCCAAAAAGCACCAAAAACAAACTAAACAACTTAAATCTTGCTCACGCGTAGAGTTAATTACACAAATTGAAAAAGAACGCAATTCTGCGATGATTTGTTATATTAATGGCGATAGAGATAAATTTACTACAAAAATTGGAGATGATGTAATTCCAATACTTTTTAGACATCTTGAATTGATTGGCGACAGAGAAAATATCGATCTGTTGCTTTATACTCGCGGCGGTGACATGGTTGTGCCGATTAGAATAGTCAAACTTATGAGAAGTTATTGTAAGAAATTTGGAGTCTTGGTTCCTTATCGGGCTCATAGCGCAGGAACACTTGTCGCTCTCGGAGCAGATGAGATTATTATGACTAAATTAGGTGAACTAACGCCTGTTGATCCCACAGCAGAAAAACATCCTTTCAACCCTAGAAATATTTCTAACCCAAAAGAAATGTTGCCCATAAGTGTTGAAGATGTGCGTTCGTATATTCTATTTGCTAAAGAAGAACTAAAAGCAAAAGGTGAGGAACTAATAGACCTTTATTCAAGAATGACAAATCAGTCTTATCATAGTCCTTCCCATTTACACTCTCTTGCCTTGGGTAACGTTTATAGAGCACAAAGAATGATTAGAATTTTATCAGAAAGATTGTTGAGTCTGCATATGGATATTGAAAAAGAGAGTAATAAAAAAACCATAGAAAAAATTGTTAATGAAATTACGAGTGATATATGTATACACAACTATCCTATTTATAGAGATGAAGCAAAAACAATAGGGCTTAATGTCGTTATCCCCAATGACAAACTAGAAAAAAGCCTGTGGAATTTATATGAAAAATATGCTGAAGACATGGAACTCAGAAAACAATTCAACCCTCTGGAGATTCTAGGACAAGAAAATGCTAAAAATATAAAATATGCAGCAGCCCACATTGAAAGTATAAAGGCACAAGATACTTTTTATTACGATATTCGTCTAAATAAAATCAGTGAACCCCAAGCTCCAGGACAACCACCGTTGCCGAGAGTAAATGTAAATGTGGCTGGTTTTGCATGGGAGAAAGTGAGGTAAAATCATGGAAGGAACCTTTTCTTTGCAAGACCAAGATATTTTTTCAACGCAAACTCTTGAGAAAGGGGAAATTTTGGATTATGGTTTTACGCAAGAGAAACT
>JBHIAL010000294.1:0-2359 GCA_046758525.1 bacterium | reverse complement strand
AAGAAAGGTGCGTGATAGCCAGAGATGACCCAATCCAATGTGACAATCACCTTTTCTTGGGATATGGCCTGTCCGGAGAATGAGACTAGGGAAACAAGAAAAACTACGATCAGAACTATGGCTTTGGTCTTCATTTTTTAACCCTCCAAATCTTTGGTTTTAATTGTAATGTTTTCTTCTATTTCAATTAAAAAAAAGATTCAAGCGGATCGATTATTTCTTAATTGCGCTCCGTAAAAAGGTGCACAACCTGCCAAACTCCTTTTCATACTTGTCCGAGGGTCCCCTTGGCCGTTTAAAGTTAACATCTACAGTACAGACCACCTTGCTAGGCCTAGGGCTTAAGACCACCACCCGGTCAGATAGAAATACCGCCTCAGGGATGCTGTGGGTAATGAAGAGTACGGTTTTTTTCTTAGTCTCCCAGATTCTTTGAAGCTCAAGGTTCATATCGTCCCTGGTAAGGGCGTCGAGGGATCCAAAAGGCTCATCCATCAGGAGGATTGGGGGATCTGTAATTAGGGCCCTGCAAAGGGAGACCCTCTGCTGCATCCCCCCGGAAAGCTCCGACGGAAGGAAGTTTTCAAACCCACTTAGATCTACAAGTTTTATCAACTCCATGGCCTTTTCTTCGTAAGAACTTCGGGGAAGCTTTAGTATCTCAATGGGGAGCAATATATTGTCTAGAACCGTCCGCCACTTCAAAAGAACGGGATTTTGAAAGACCATCCCGATTTGCTTTGCCGGGCCATCAATGGGGTTCCCATTAACTGTGACCCCTCCCGCGGTTCTTGGGAGTAACCCTGAGGTGATTTTAAGAAGGGTGGTTTTGCCGCACCCACTTGGCCCTACCACCGAAACGAATTCTTTATCAAAAATCTTAATGTTTAGGTTTTCAATAGCGTGCACCTCTCCTTTTGAGGTCCTAAATGTCTTCTCTAAAGCTTGGAATTCAATCATGACCTTTCTATGATCGTTGCTCTGCACTGCACTATCCTCTGAAGCTCCAGGGTATGGAAAGCCTTTCAATCAACATAATGATTCCGAAAAGGATGATCCCGGCCAGTGATAGGATGATCAAGGATGCAAACATGAGGGGAGTATCCAAGGTAGAATTTGAGACTATGATGAGATAGCCGAGACCGCTGTCTCCACCTATGAATTCCGCCACTACGGCTCCAATCACAGCCAGAGTTATTGCAATTTTCAGACCGTCAAAGATCTGAGGGAGCGCATTTTTAAACCTGAGCTTGAGGAATGTTTGCCACCTATTTGCCTGGATAACCCGAAACAGATCAAGCATTTCAGGGTCGACGGATGTGAAGCCTCCGAGGCTGTTTATTACTATTGGGAAGAAGGCTATGGTGAAGGCTATAACCACTTTGGGCAGAATCCCGTATCCCAGCCATAGGAGAAGAAGAGGAGCAAAGGCTACCTTTGGAAGAACCTGGGACAGAACAATGAGGGGATAAAGGGCTCTATTCAAGAGCGAAAAATGAGTCATGGCGATTGCAAGAGTGAGCCCCACCACGAGGGATAATAAAAAACCCAGGATGATTTCGTTCGTAGTCGTGTAAGTATGATTTAATAAAAGGGGAATATTGAACGCAATATATTTGAAGGCAACTGAAGGAGGGGGCAATACAAGTGGGTGAATATTAGCAGCCCTCACAAATACTTCCCAAAGGATTACAAATAGAACCAGGGTCAGAGAGGGAGCAAGCTTTGCTCCTTTAATGGGGGTATATGTATCGAGACCTTTTATCGTCTGCTTCTCATCCATTGAAACTCCAATCTATTTAGGAAAAAAGGGAAGCCTTACGATGGCACCAATATCACAAGGGGGAGGGCTGTCAAGAAGGGCCAATTCCCCGACTATTTTGAAGTGATTGCAGATGAGTTGGGAGATAGGATTCCTATTAGGGCGCATCAATTAGATTCTGAGCACTTCCAGAAACATAAACTATTCCAACTTTAGGAACGGCGGTTCAGAATAATAAAAGGGCCGAGCACTCAGCTCGGCCCCATTATGCCATGCCCCATGCATGGCTCAAAATCTTCCACCCCTTCGCCAGAGATACTATTACTAAATTCGTTGTTGGCTGTCAAGAAAAACCTCAGTACAGGAACGGTTCCCTGGCAGGCCTCTCTGTGTAGAATGCGAGAGACGGTTTGATTGCGTCGTGCACCATCTTGACCTATTTCAAGATTCCCTGATAAACCTTTCCTCAGATTAAAAAGGATGCTGTCTTGACAAATTAAATTAAAGTTTGGTTTCCAATTATTACATTGAAACAGGGAAGAAGTTACTAAGAAGTTCATAAGTAAGTAGCCATCAGACGACCGAGGGGCGAGTCCT
>JBHIAL010000293.1:0-2375 GCA_046758525.1 bacterium | reverse complement strand
AGTTTTGGTAAATCTGATCTTTAATGTAGCTGTAATTGTAAAAGGTAATGGGAATTTCCTTATCTTCAATCAACTTCTTTTCCTTTTTCAGCTCACTGATAATGTATTCCTCAACTTCCTCACTTATCTTTCTGGTTTTCTTCTTTCTTTCATACTGGATAGAAAACCTTGCCAGACTCCTTTTGTATTCTTTAAGCAGCTCGAAAAACCTTCTCCTCTTAATTCCCATAATTTCTAATAAGTAACTCAGCTCTGGTATAATATTATGATATCTAGGTGATCTTTGATAACAGTAAATTGATAAATTGCATAATAGCAAGCCTCCGGTAGAATAGGTTGTTAATTAACCAACAAAATATTTTACTCTACCAGGAGGCAAAAATGCAAGGAAAAGAGAAAAGATCGGTAAAGCAGATCCTGGAGGATCTGAAAACACAAATAAGAAGCTCGCAGAATACTCTCCTCATTGCCGTGGACATTGGGAAAATAAGAAACTGTGCCTGTTTTGTAAGTTCTTCCGGAAAAGTACTGAGGCGAAGATTCTTCTTTACCAATACCATTGATGGGTTCAACAATCTCATGAGACAGACTAAATTCTATCAGAATAAGGAAAAATTGCCAGCTACTTTATTTGGTATGGAGCCATCAGGATATTACTGGATTCACCTGTACGAATATCTTGATCTTCGAGAAAAAAGAGTAGTAACAGTATCTCCTCTAGCTGTCAATCGCAATCGGGAAACTATCAATGTATCCAAGGATAAGTCAGATCCTAAAGATGCTTACAACATCAGTGATCTTATGAGACAGGGAAAATTCTACTTTCCTATCTATCGAGACAAAGAGATTAGGCAGCTTAAAAGATTCATGCAAATATATTATCGGCTTATCACTCAAAAGGCATCGTTAAGGTGTCGTTTGAGAGGAGTAGTAGGATATATCTTTCCTGAACTAGAACACTATTTTAGGAATATCACTGCAAAGAGCATCATAATTATACTGGGAAACTTCCCTTTCCCTTCACAGATAAAAAAGCTGGGAAAATCACGTTTTGTCTCTTTCTTGAATAAAGAAAATCTTCGTCTTTCCAGAAAAAGAGCAGAAGAGATTTATGAGCTGGCCAGAGTCTCTTGCGGTATAGCAGGAGAAGAAAAGGCGGTTCTCTTTGAAATTAAGCTCCTTTTAGATGAACTTAGAAACTTAGAGGAAAATATAATTAGGATCAATACTGAAGTACAAGCAATCGTAGAGAATAGAGAAGACTATCGACTCCTTCTCACTATTCCTGGAATTGGTTCGGTTACTGCCTCTTCAATTATTGCTCAAATTGGAGATATAACTAACTTTTCTTCCGGAAAACAGCTCATCAAGCTTGCCGGTCTTGATCTTTGTGGCTCTGAGTCAGGCATAAGCATACATACTTTAAGACATATCAGTAAAAGAGGCAGAAAAGTCTTAAGGACCGTCCTTTATCAGGCAACAGTTGCCTGCATTAAATGCAATGCTCATCTTAAAGCCTGCTATCTTAAGCTTTTAGCTAATCAGCCCAATAAGAAGAAGGTAAAGCCTAAAGCAATAGTTGCCATAGCCTGTAAGCTGCTTCGCATAATCTATAGAATGCTTACAGAGAAAAAAGCCTTTGATTTTAGCTATGATGAAAAGTTAAAGAGGAGATTCTCTTTAAGAGAGACAAAGCTTATCTCCATAGAGAAATTTGATCTTTTACAGCCTGTAGCTTGCTAATATTGCGGTGAGGGATTCAGTTCTTGCTCATTTGGCATCACTTCTATAAAGAGAAGTGGTAAGCCCGAGAGAAAGCATATGAACCCTCACCGCTCCCTAAGCCCGAATGAGGGAAGTTATGGATCGGGAAATGCCCGAATACCACGTATATCCGCCAGATTAGGCAGGGAGCATAAAAAGGTGAGGATACCCACCGCAATCATTGTAGCACACGAGAAAGATTCAATTATAGATCTTTGACAGCTTTTGTTCTACCGGGGGACTTGACAATAATATAGGAAGCTTTCTCAAATTGAAAGAATATTCTTTGAGGATCATAGTCCGCTTCGTATTTGAGCATACTGTACATTATACAGGATGAGCATTATTGATTCGGGTACCCCGGGGATTTTGAGCAATAAAATATTCTCTGGCCTTTAGGTGTATCCGGTTACCTCGGCCAACTCCTTATAGTGCCTCTTCAGAGCGGGATAAAGCTGTCGATAAATCCGGTAAATTTTCTTATAAAACCTATGAAGCTTGGGATTGGGTTTTATCTCGTCAGTAACTTTTAGCCAATCTTTGATTATGTGATAGTCCTTGAAAATGCCCACTCCAACTCCAGCGTTAATAGCGTTTCCCACCGGAGCTCC
>JBHIAL010000292.1:0-2378 GCA_046758525.1 bacterium | reverse complement strand
GCCTCCACAATATCTTTTTCATTAGGCAAAAAAGCTTTTTCCAGAACCGGTGCCGAAGGAGGAGGAGTATTGGGTGCGGCTACCCTTATTATAGGACTGTCCAGATAATCAAAGGCTTTTTCCTGAAGCTGAGCTGCCACTTCTGCCCCAAAACCCATGCACCTGACAGCTTGATGAACTACCACGGCTCTATTGGTCTTTTGAACTGACCTTACCAGAGTATCAATGTCAAGAGGATAAAGTGTGCGAAGGTCAATGACCTCGGCCTCGATTCCTTCCATAGTCAACTCTTCAGCCGCTTTCATAGCCAGAGCTACCATAGAGGACCAGGTAATGATGGTGACGCTGTTCTCATTTTTAGTGGTATCAATTTTTCTTTTGATCTTCGCCTTTCCCAGAGGGATGAGGTAATCTTCTTTGGGGACCTGGCTTTTTCCTAAAGGATGGCGGTATAAATTCTGATGCTCTATGACAATCACCGGATTATCATCTCTAATAGCAGCTTTTAAGAGACCCTTTGCCTCATAGGCATTCGAGGGCATAGCAATTTTGAGTCCCGGAAAATGGGGCAGCACAGCCTCCAGGCTCTGGGAGTGTTGCCCAGCATATCCTTTACCACCACCAATGGTTGTTCTTATGGTTAAAGGTATAGTTGGCTGGCCACCGGACATATATTTCCACTTCGCCGCCTGATTTCCTATTTGATCCATGGCCAGCAGAATAAAATCGATATACATAATTTCTACCACGGGCCTTAGACTCCTCATAGCTGCTCCCAGGCCGCTGCCGACAATGGCTGCTTCTGAAATGGCCGTATTGAAAATGCGGTCTCTTCCTAAAAACTCTAGAAGCCCCTGGGTAGCTCCAAAGGCTCCACCGTAGTCAGCAATATCCTCTCCCCATAGTATGACTCGCCTATCACGTTTCATTTCTTCAAAGAGAGCCTCTATTACCGCTTCTCTATAAGTAATTTCTACCTCTGGGTCTCTATCAAGAAAGTCAGGCTTCTTTAGAGTCGGCGTATCTCTAAACTGAGAAGGAACTTCATTCGAAGATGTGCTAGTGAAAAGGCCAAAGTACATAGTTTTGGGATCAGGACTGGGTGCTTCAGCTGCCTTGGCTGCCATGAGCTCATTTCTTTCTCTGGTCTCTTTTTCAAGTTTTCTCAAGGTTTTCTCACTTAAGATTTTTTCCTTCATCAGCTTATGAGAGAAAGTCTTTAAGGGATCTATTTTTTGCCATTCTTCCAGTTCTTTCAGACTTCGATAGGTTTCATCCTCGGCCTTATCCAGTCGATCACTTAAAGAATGGCCTTTATAGCGGGAACACCAGAATTCTAATAGAACCGAACCCTTACCCTGTCTGGCCAGCTCTACCGCTCTTGCGGTGGCATCATATACAGCTAATACATCCATACCATTAATAATTTCCGCATGCATTCCTTCCTTGTTATAACCAAAGCCTCTCTCAGCCAGAAATTCTATTCCCGTAACTTCACCTCGTTGTTGGCCAGTCATTCCATATTGATTGTTGACCACGGCAAATATAGTGGGAATACCAAATTTCCTTCTCATCAGTCCATTGGTAAATTGAGCCATAGTAGCCATATTCATGGCCTCATGGGCGATTCCATTGTTGAAGGCACCATCTCCGGCGAAACATATTACCACTCGGTGGTCTTCCAGAATTCTTGAGGCTAAGCCGGCACCCACGGCCATACCCAGACTTCCTCCCACAATAGCATTAGCTCCTAGATGGCCCTTGCTAAAATCGGCGATATGCATTCCTCCTCCTCTTCCTCGGCAGTAGCCGGCTTCTTTTCCAAAGAGCTCCGTTATGGTTCGAAAAAGATGGAGTTTAAGAGCTTCCTCCATCAGTCCCTCATGGTTTTTGAGGTCGGTTTTCAGGTCTAGATAGCTACATATTTTCTCGTCCTGGATAATTAGCTCTACCAGATCAGCGCGATCCATAGCTTTAATGGCGAAGTAGCCTTTGGCCAGGCTATCTCCATGTCCTCGGTGGCTACTGGTGATACAGTCATCTTTCCCAATGGCTGCTACAGCTCCGGTGGAGACTGCTTCCTGACCGATGGAAAGATGGGAAGCACCACCATAAAGAAACTTGATGGGGCCGTACTTACCCCTATTTTCTCGTAGCTCCCGTATCATTTCCTCCAAGTTTCTGATAAAGAGCATGCATTTAAGTAAATCCAGGCACATTTCTTGGGTGAGATTACCCTTATCCAGTTCTTGCCTTAAGGATCGAGAATGCTGAAACTTGGGTATTCTACCGCCCACTTCCACGAACCCCGGTGTAAAATCGGGCCTTATGGTAATTTCCCTTACCATTTATTTTTTCCTCCTAAACACAAAATAGCT
>JBHIAL010000291.1:0-2387 GCA_046758525.1 bacterium | reverse complement strand
GTAAAGCCCCAACCTTTGGTCGGGGATAGGCCTCACAAGGCAATTTTTTTTACTACTCTTTTCAAGTTCCCATGCCGCTGTTCTATATCACCATTTTCATTTGCACATCGGGCATTTATCCTTTCAGGGGAGATTCTATAGTGCTGCAGAAGTGCTTTATAGTTCCGGGTGAATTTTTCCGGGTTGCATTCTTTGTTTACCGCTACAGTCAACCGGTCTGTTCTATGCCTTTTTGGCACCCCTCCCAGTATCCATAAGGAATTTTGCAATCCTTCACTCAAACTTTCAAAGCTTTCTGAATAACATATTGTCCCAGTTTCCCAATTTGAATATGTGAGCGTAAAATGGTATAAAAGATGCTCAAATGGTTTTCCTTGGAGGGTTATGCCTAATGACCTCATGTGCGTGAAATCAGAGGAGCATAACTCTCCAGGATAATGTTTCTGCGGAAAAAATACTTCCCGAGCCGGTCATTCTGTAGCACGCCAGTATTTTATTTTCCGCTGAAGAGTTCTTAATTGCCCGTCATCATATTCCCCTGGACTTTCCCTCTGAAGATATTCAAATACAGTTTTTGCTTCCAGGCCAGGATTCTCTTCCAGCATATTGCATATCTCTGGCCATTTTGATTCAAATGGATCCTTCCTCGTTCGCCAGGTGTGAGGAATTTTAACCTCACTCGGTAATTTCCCCAGTTTGATGTATTTCCGAGCTGTTTTCTCATCCATCCCAGCTTTCATCGCGGCTGCTGCCTTTGTCTTTTCTGTCTTGATGAACATAAATAATCTCCTTACTTGTTTGTCAGTTACCATTCAATCCTCCTTTCTGAAAATTGAATAGTATACTGTATTCCCTTTTTTTAGGGAATTTTAATTGTCGTCAAACGGGATTTATAATTGTCGCTCATCATGATGATATACTATTTTTAGTTGAAAATTGAAAAGTGGCTCTCTCTGTGGGATAATCTACAGAACAAAATAAAAGTATAATTAAAAGAAAGGAGCCACAGATGAAATATAGCACAAAGAAGAGAAAAAAAGCAATCAGGGGTATGCAGGAAGCATATGGAAGAGAGGAGATTAATAATCGGCTATATCAGATATTTAGCCAAGGCAAGACAGGATTTGATTCCTTAATGAAAGACCTGGGCAGGCTGATGGCAGAAACAATAATGTACATAGAGAGAGAAGAGATTACAGGGCCGGATTATCATCCATATTCGTCAGAGGCACAAAAGTGGGCAAGCCAGAGAGGGTCAATTTACGTAGGGGATCAAAAGATACGGGTAGAACATCCCAGAGTGCGTGGTGTAGACGGAGAGATAGTATTAAAGAGTTATCAAAAGCTGAAATCAGCAGAGGGTTTTTCAGAAGAGCTGTTGGGTAAAATTATGCGTGGTATATCGTGTCAGAAGTATGCTGAGACGGTAACAGAAGCAGCAGAGGCGTTTGGGGTAACACCCAGTTCGGTATCCCGGCATATTATAGCTGTTACGAGCAAGCAGCTTAGGGAATTCAAGGAGAGGGATTTATCTAATTTTAATGCCTTTGCGATATTTATAGATACAGTGCATCGGGGAGGGGAAGCCTTTATGGTTTGTTTGGGTATAGATTGTGAGGGGCAAAAGAAAGTCCTTGGATTTTGGCAAGGAGCTACAGAGAATGCTGAGATATGCGAGGAATTGCTGGCAGATATGGAGCGTCGAGGCTTAAAGTTCTCCCGGAAAATCATCTGGGTGACTGATGGTGGAAAAGGGGTAATCAAGAAATTAAAAGAACGGTTTGGCAAGAAGCTGATTCATCAACGCTGCACAATACATAAAGATCGGAACATACAAAGACATTTGCCAAAGAGATACCGGAAAGAAGCGCACCGCCGATTTAGGACTGCGCTTGAGCAAAACAGTTATGCCGATGCCAAACAGATGCTTAAGGATTTAGAGAAATGGCTGCGAAAGATTAATGAGTCGGCAGCAGACTCGTTATTAGAAGCAATTGAGGAAATCCTGACGGTGCAGCGGTTGAAAGTGCCTGGTGTTTTAAGAAAAACACTGCATTCGACCAATCCTATTGAGAGCATGTTTTCACGGGTAAGGGATTGTGAAGGCAATATCAAACGGTATCGTGGCAGCGGAATGATGCAACGTTGGCTTGCCTCTGTATTGTTGTATTGTGAGAAAGGTTTCCAGAGGGTCAAAGGATTCGCTGCGATTAAGGAGGTGATGGCAAACATAGACAGCGAACAGGTTAAGGAAGAAACTTTGCAGGTTGCTGCTTAGGAGGAAAAATGGAGACCACTAAAAAAAAATTTTCAACTAAAAACTTGACAAGTTCGATAAATAAATCCGCTTTGCCTCCGGATGTTGAGTATAAAGGCACCCGGTCAGT
>JBHIAL010000290.1:0-2390 GCA_046758525.1 bacterium | reverse complement strand
ATCTTCAGTTAAATTTTTCTCAAGCCCCTCTCTTTCTATGGACAGATAAAGGAAAAATGGAGCTTCTTTTTTCCAATCTAATGAGCAATGCTGTTAAATATACTCCTTCCGGAGGGAAAATTTCCCTCAAGGTGTCGAAGGAAAACTCAGAGGTAAAGATAGAGATTTCCGATACCGGGATTGGTATTCCTGAAGAAGACCTGAGCAAAATATTTGAGGAGTTTTATCGAGCAGAAAATGCCAAAAAGGTGGAAAGAGAAGGAACCGGCTTGGGTCTACCCATAGTCAAAAGAATTGTTGAGACTTACGGAGGAAAGGTAAAGGTGAAAAGTGAGGTTAGAAAGGGTACTACCTTCAGCTTTGATTTAACCATAGAGGAAAGAGAGCTCCAATTACTAGGAGGGAAGAATTTTGAGTAAGGGTAGTTATATTAAATTAATGTTCAATAGAGTGGCTTCTAAATATGATCTATTCAATAGCATTGCTTCTCTTTTCCTGGATGGGTGGTGGAGAGCTAGAGCAGTCGAGAGGGTAAGGTCTGAGAAAAATATTTTAGATCTTTGCAGCGGGACCGGTGAGTTGGGGTTAAAATTGGTGAGTAGAGTAGGCTCCACTACTCAGGTAGTGGGAATAGATTTTTCTGAAAGGATGCTGTGGCTGGCGCAGGAGAAAATAAGAAAGAGAGGTTATGCATCTAGAATTCAGTTTATCCAGACTCGAGCGGAGAATCTGCCATTTTTTGATGATAGCTTTGATTGTGTGACCAACGCTTTTTCTATGCGTAACGTGGTAAACAGCCTGGAGGTTGTTCTGCGAGAGATCCACAGAGTGCTCAAGCCTAAGGGAAAAGTTATTATTTTAGAAATGAGTAAGCCAGAATCGGTATATTTACGAAAAATTTATTACCTTTACCTAAAATTTATTCTTCCTTGGTACGGACTAGTCTTGTTTGGTAAAAAGTCGCCCTGTCTTTATCTTCGAAGCTCGATAATCAATTTTTTCCCCCCAAAAAAGTTTAAAGAGAAACTTAAGAAGGCCGGTTTTCAAAATGTAGGCTATTCTCCTTTTACCGGGGGGATTGCAGGTGTTTACACCGCCATCAAACAAAGAGCGTGATTTGTATGATGAATGGCTTAAAAATTTGGCTACGAGCGATAAGAGTCCAGTTTTTCACTGCTTCGATAATTCCCGTGATATTGGGTACGTCTATCGCTCTGCACCGTACAGGGCAATTCAATCTCTTCCTCTTCTGTCTTACTTTAGCAGGGATTATCTTTGCCCATGCCGGGACCGATCTGGCCAATGACTATTATGATCATAGGAGCCGGAATGACCCCTTAAATAAGAATCCTACCCCCTTTAGCGGTGGGTCAAGGGTTATCCAGAATGGGTTAATTTCCGCCAAAAATGTCCTTGATGCTGCTCTAGTTTTCTTCGCCTTAGCTATCAGCATAGGCTTATACCTGAATCACATTTGCCGAGGAAACATCATCCTGATCCTTGCTTTTCTTGGGGGATTCCTGGGTTTTTTTTACACTGCCGATCCTCTAAAAATAGGCTACCGAGGGATTGGTGAGTTTGCCGTCGGCTTCGGGTTTGGTCCCCCCTTGGTCCTGGGTTCCTACTATGTCCAGACCCAGAACCTATCGTGGGAACCGGTTTGGGGTTCCATCCCGGTAGGCTTATTGATTGGTCTTGTTCTTTACCTTAACGAATTTCCTGATTATGAGCCTGATAAAACAGTGGGTAAGAAAACACTGGTGGTAATCTTAGGAAAGAAAAGGTCTCTTAATTACTACTGTCTACTTTTGGGTTTAACTTACGTCTGGCTTATTTTGGGAGTTCTCCTCAGGATTTTCCCGGCCTTGGCTTTGATAACCCTTTTCACCCTGCCTCTGTGTTTTAAAGCTATCAAAACAGCCAGAAAAAATTTTGATAAGGTTTACTCCCTGATTCCTGCCAATGCCGCCACGGTTATTTTACATTTAAGTGTGGGTCTGCTCTTAAGTGGCGCCTATCTTTTAGATACTATTCTCTAACCTACCCGAGGCAATTCAAAAAGATTTAAATTCTAAGTTCCTGCAGTTCCATGTCCTTCATAGGTCTTGCTCTTCTTAAACCCATCTCTCCATCAGGTAACCTCTGGTAGGCTATCCTTACCTCATCATGGGCATCACTATATCTTGATATTATCTTTGAGGCTAAGAAAATCGTAGTTTGGTCGAAATCACCCCGGCCAATCCCGATGGGACCTTTTACTTCCACAGGCTTAAAGCAAATATCATCTATCTTGGCTACTCTCAATAACCTCTCATTCTCCTCTTTATTTCTGCCAACTACAAGTTTAGTCTGAAGAGAGAGGCGAAAATGTCTACCTATTTTCAACAACT
>JBHIAL010000289.1:0-2406 GCA_046758525.1 bacterium | reverse complement strand
TAAAGATAATCCTTCCTGAAAAGAGCTCGAATTACCGCAGGTGTGGACTTAATCTTTTTCCATAGCGAATCAGCGTGGAGAAAATCCGTAAATACTTTAAAATTTTCCACCAATTTTTCACTATATCTAAACCACCAAATATCATTGTTGGCAAGGCGCTTCGATATCATTCTTAGAATAGCCGTCACCAGTGGACGATCCGCATTAATATATTTCGGACGCATCACATCCAGGACACCCCAAGGTCCATGACTCACCCCAAGCCCACTCTTTTTGTGGCCGGTGTACGGCGCTTCAATCTGAGCTATATGAATTTGTACATCATTGATTAGCACAGCACCAGCATGGATCTTATTAGCTAATTTCAGACCTCGCTTACGGTTTTGCGTCCAGATACTGGCCGAAAGTCCAAATTCAGAATCATTAGCTAACGAAACAACTTGCTCATCTGTACGAAAAGGAATTATAGAAATGAGAGGCCCAAAGGATTCCTTCTTCAGTATTTCCATTGAAGAATTGACTTTCGTTAAGATAGTAGGCTCAAAATACCAGGGGCCCAAATTTTTTCGAGCACGACCGCCAAGCTCAAGCACAGCGCCTTTATTTAGTGCGTCTTGAACTAATGAGATAATCTTATTAAATTGCGCTTCGTTTGCCAGGCAGGCCATCTCGCCTTCAACAACGTTATTGGAGCCAGGCCGCAATTCTTGAGCTTTTTGCACGAGCAGTTCTATAAATTTAGAGTTGATTGATTCATGCACAAACAAGCGCTCTACCGAAAGGCATGCCTGACCCGCGTTGGAATAGGCGCCCCACACCGCCGCATTAGTCGCTCGTTCTATATTGGCATCTTCCAGTACAATCATCGGATCGCTGCCGCCCAGCTCCATAGTCACCGGCACCAAGTTCTTAGCCGCCGATTGATAGATTTTCTTCCCAACTTCGGTACTCCCGGTAAAAATAATTTTATCCACAGCGCCGTTTGCCAAAGCAGCACCTACATCTGCTAAGCCCGTCACAATTTCTAAAACACTCTTGGGTAAATAAGCCCGATCAAATATGTCTCTAATTTTCAAACCGGTTAAGGTTGTGTATTCAGAAGGCTTAGAGATAACGGCATTACCTGCAAGTATGGCTGGTATTATGTGCTGCATAGCCAGAAGAAAGGGGTAATTCCAAGGCGAAATTACAGCTACTACCCCCAAAGGTTCATATCTCACATATCCCTTTCTTAATTTAAAGAGCGGGCTGAGCGCTGTAATTTTACGATTTTCCAAAATTTTTCGGACATTCTTTATATAATATTTAAAGCAGTCCAAAACTGGGAGAATCTCGCTCGAATACGCTTCCACCAGTGGCTTACCGGTTTCTTCTGATATAAGCTTGGCAACCTCGTCTTGATGCAGATAAAACTGAAGATACGCTTTTTTAAGAATTTCCAGACGAGTTCGCAGACTTAATTTAGACCAATGTTCAAAAGCTCCTCTGACTTTCTGGATAATCGAAGGAATTTCATCGGGGTTAGTGGCCGGAAACTCACTGATGATTTCGTCTGTTCTGGGATTGGTGGAGTACAATAAATTCGATTGTATTTTTAATGCCATAAATAGTAGATATACAAATATAAAATCTATCTAACCTGAATAATTTATAACCACAAAGACATAAAGTACACAAAGTTATTATAAATGAAGAACTCATAAAGAACTACAAACACAGGCAGAAGCTGAGGTTTAAAGACTGAGTTTTCAGACTCTTTGTGACATAAGTTCAATATTCATACTGACCTTTGTGTCTTTGTATTAGAATTTATGAATAAGTCCGACTAAAAAAGTCACAGACTATTTAATAAATAAGAAAGAGCTAATCCGTAAAAGCTTTTGTGTAGTAGGAGTAGCTCCATGATAGACGTGTTCTCGCCAGATGAAGGCCACCATCCTTAATTCATTGACTAAATAAGCCTTACTTGGGTGTCTCTGTTCTGGATGTAGAGGTTCGGTTGCTTTCATAAACTGTACCCTTCTTTTCTTAAATATTCCTCGATTGTTTCTATGAATTCCTTTGCTTGCTTAATTAACTCATGGGCTCTGTCGCTGCTCACAGATCCCGGAGCACCGTAATCTCCTAATTGTCTAAACTTAAAAGCGTCCCTGAGATAGCGATGCAGTTCTGCTGGAAAAAGTCCTGTCTTAATGAATACTTTCCCAAATGCACTGATTACTGCTTTTATCTTCCTTCATATAAGAATTCCTTCATTTTTAACATTCATGATAAGCGGTAGTCTCCTTACTCTAAACTCCGGCTCATCGAGAGGTATTATGGAGATCAGAGTGTCATACTTTAGATCTATTTGCCCTATCTCACCAGAGAATGTATCAATCTCTGCACATGGGTCTCTCATATCTT
>JBHIAL010000288.1:0-2410 GCA_046758525.1 bacterium | reverse complement strand
GCCGTAAGGTGCCGCAGGCAGCGACGAGTTTCACGTCTTTCCCGAGACGAGAAGATGAGCAGAAACAATCCAAAGTCGATATACAGCGACGAAGGGGAAGAGTTCCGAGATTTACTTGACAAAAAGAGTCAGGGTAGGGTATAATAAGACAAAACAACTTGAAAGTGTCCGGGCAGTACCCCTGGGGGTAAGAGGAGTAGAATGTATGCTCATAATTTCCTGGGTATGAAGATGGTTAGAAAAGTGGGAATAGGAGCAATAATTTTTTATCAACTATGCATCTCTCCGCTTTTTCCTCCCTCCTGCAGGTTTTATCCTACCTGCTCAGACTATTGCCGAAAGGCTGTAGAAAAATACGGTTTATTGAAAGGAAGCTGGCTGGCTATAAATAGGCTCATAAGGTGCCATCCCTTCAACCCAGGGGGCTATGATCCGGTAAAATAATAGGAAAAATTTATGGAGAAAAACGTCATTCTGGCCATTGTCTTATCAGTGATGGTACTGGTAATATGGACTTTCATTGGTGGTCGAATTAGTCCACCAAAGGAAGAAAAAAAGCCTTCGCCCGCTCCAGAGGAAAGAATTTCTCCTTCTCAAATTCCACTTGCCCCGGAAGCAGCTGAGGAACTGGTTCTAGAAAACGATTATTTGAAAGTTACCTTTGTCGCCAGAGGAGCCAAGATCAAGTCCTGGTATCTAAAAAGGTCTAAGAAAGAGTTGATAGCTTATGAGAGGTTCGGGTTGGGCTTAAATCTATTTTTACCGGAGGGAATGGAAATAGATTTAAATGGAAAGGACTTTCAGTCCACATGGGATGAAACCACGAAAAAAGCTGTCTTTGAGTGGCAGGATCCCGAAAGAGGATTTAAAATAGTTAAAACCTTTGAACTTTCCCAGGAAGGAGAATATGGACTGTGCGTCATTGAGACTGAAGATCTTCCTCTAGGCAGCGAATACCACCTGACTTGGCCAAAAGGTATCGGCACAAAAGGCAACAATATAGAACAATTGGCTTTTTTCAAAGGGGAGCTTCAAGAACAATTCGAGCGAGGAACCAGGCAGGATTATGGCCGGGGAATAAAATGGATGGGGCTGCGACAAAAAAAAGGTCCAATAGTGATACTTGCCTCTCTCAATCAACCCCTGGGGGGGATGTTTAAAGACAATTATTGGGGACTCAAGGATGAGCGACGCCAGAG
The DNA here is from genome assembly GCA_046758525.1 of bacterium. Classification (GTDB taxonomy): domain Bacteria; phylum Aerophobota; class Aerophobia; order Aerophobales; family AE-B3A; genus AE-B3B. The sequence continues at coordinate 1,211 of JBHIAL010000288.1, read as the reverse complement.
TAGGTGGGTCATCTATGCCGGCCCACAAAAGGTCTTCATAGTCCGACCAGCTAACCAGGTAATAAAAGAGTTAACCGGACAGGATTATCATCTATCTTCTGCAGTTAAAGTCAGTACCTGGGGCCGCCTTTCTGTGGGGCTAGGAAGCGTTCTTCTCTTCTTTTATAGCTTCACCCATAGCTATGGATTAGCCATCATTCTTCTGACCCTTCTCATTTATGGAGCTTTGTCTCCTCTAACTTTCAAGCAGTTTGAATCCATGCAGAGAATGCAGGTGGTGCAGCCTGAATTAAAGGCTATTCAAAAGAAATTCAGGAGTGATCCTAAACGGCTGCAGGTCGAGATGATGAAGGTGTACAAAAAGCACAAAATTAATCCTATGGCTGGATGCCTTCCTATGGTAGTTCAACTACCCATTATCTTTGTCCTCTACCGGGTTCTTCTTGATTTTCGTTTTGCCGAAAATCCCTCCTTTTTGTGGATAAAAGACCTGGGGAAGCCCAACATTCCTCTGCTTTTGGTGCTCGGAGGAACCATGTTTCTCCAACAGAGAGTCTCCCAAAAGGCCCAATCGGCTGCTCAACAGGAAGGATTGGCTAAAATGATGCAGTTTTTCCCCATCTTCATTATAGTTATGTTATGGTCACTTCCTTCCGGGGTAATGCTCTACTGGTTTACCTCTAGCCTTATCTCTATAGTTCAGCAGTTTTTTATTGCCAGAAGACGAGTCCTACCGAGTCCGGCTAAGGTGGGAAGATGAGCCTGGAAGATACCATTGCTGCTCTTTCCACCCCCGTGGGAGAATCCGGCATCGGGATTGTGCGAATGAGTGGGGGAAGGTCTTTTTTGATAGCTAAGAAGATATTCCGATCTCCCCGAGGAAAGAAAATTGACTGGACCTCCTCTTTTAGAACCCACTATGGATGGATAGTTGACCCTGAGAGTGGAAAGTCTGTAGATGAGGTACTGCTTACCTTAATGCGAGCTCCCAAAACCTATACCCGAGAAGACATAGTAGAAATTAACTGTCATGGGGGCCCGGTTGCTTTAAGGAAGACTCTTGAACTCACCCTAAAATTTGGGGCCCGTCTAGCTGAACCGGGTGAATTCACCAAAAGGGCTTTCTTAAAGGGGAGAATTGATCTTTCTCAGGTAGAGAGTGTGTTAGACATAGTACAGGCAAAGACAGAGAAAGACTTAGAGATAGCCGT
>JBHIAL010000287.1:0-2412 GCA_046758525.1 bacterium | reverse complement strand
CAAAAATATGAATTCTGAGCTTTGAGGTTACTTTTTGGCCTCCTTCCCGCAATGATAGGAAAACGTTAGGCCAGAACACAAGGTTACCTCCCTTTACATTTGCAAGCTTTTGTGGCAGTTTTCCTATTGATGTTTAAGCTTTTGGCTATTTGTTGATAGGTCATTCCCAGCAAGCGCAGTTGGGTTGCTTTTTGGGATAGTTTCTGATATAAAGTAAATACTCAGTAAACCCCGTTAGAAATCCACCAAAAGGATAATGATTAAATCATTCTTCTGGCAGAAACAAAACTGCCCCTACCTGTTTCCTCTTAGTCTTGATTATCAGCAAGAATAACCGGGAATTCCAATATATCTTTAATAGTTGCCCAGTCCCATCATTTTTCAGGTAAAGTCTCGCCCCCTTAGGGGGCTAACCAAAGCTTTTTAACTTTGTTTTGATGCTTTCATTGAGTTTAGGTGGTAAGAATAGCTCTATTTCACCCCCAGAGGGGGCAGAGCCTCTTTTTGCACATTCGGTGAGGTAATATGTTAAATATGCTCTGGGTGAGATACTATGCATCAGGCAAGTTTGGATAACTGAGAACATGGCTGCTGTTAATTGTCCTGCCCAGAGGGCATGATTCCCCCAGTAGTTCTTTCTACCAAGAACCATAGGCCGAAGCATTCTTTCGGCGAGGTTATTATCGATGGGAATTTCCGGATTATCTACAAACAGCGTTAAACCTTCCCAGTGCTCTTTCATGCTATTCATAATGGCAGCTTGTGCAGGATGGCTATATTCCCTATTGATAAGAGAGGAGATTTCATCTAATTTCTCTCTTAACTTCTGGTCATATTCTCTGAAAAGGGGATCTTCCGAATTATACTTTATCCTCTCATTGTTAATGTAATAGAGAGTGCCAATTCTCTCAATCCATTCTTCTGCCCAGCTACTTAGCTCAGGATATTTGGTTTTCAAATCAATGAATTCTCTTCTCTGGTGGGCCCAGCAAAAAGCAAGCTCTACCAGTCCTAATCTTTCCAACATCTTATATGAGGAAAACTTATCTACATTCATTATCTTTTTCTCTTTAGGATTAACAATGGGTCCCTTAATCATTTTAATCTCTTCAGGCTCTATATCAAATAAGTTTTTACATGGTACCTTTGCAGATCGAGTGGGGTGAAGAACAAAAAGCACGATATCTTTTGAGATAAATACCCACATAAACCAGTTATAATTTCCCTTATCATCGATTTTGACAAACAAATGCCATCCTGATTCATCTGCATGAAAGTGATGAGCCTCTCTTAAGTTTCTTCCCATCGCTTCATATAATGGCTGTAAGTAAAGGGAATATATCTTCTTCAGTCCACCAAATATAGTCCCTGCTGATACATTAAGTCCATATTCTTTCATCTCAGCAAGCTGTCTTTCTACCGGAAGATGATTGCGATACTTATTGATGAGGACATCGGCCCAGAATTCTATTGAGAATTTCCCTTTGGGAATAATTTTGGGGGGAGCTGGGGTAGTTACGATAGGACCCTGACAATGACAACTCTTTTTGTAAACCTTACGTTTAATCTTTTTCAGATAATATACCTTCTCAACACAAACCTCAGATGAGACCTCTTCCAATCCTATCTCTATATATGGCTTCCCACAAAAGGAGCAGAATTTCTTCTCTTCCGGTAGATCTATTATCTTCTCCCTTTCTGGAAGATTCTCTGGTATTTTTCTACCGTGCCCAGTATGTCCCCTGGTTGCTCCTCGTTTTTTACTTATTGTGACGTCAGGTTCCTCATTCTCTTTTTTCTCACTCTTCCTGCCAAATACCATCTTGTTAAGTAAATTGTTTCTTGCTTCTAATTGTTGCAGTCTTCTCTTCAATAGCTCATTCTCGTATCTTTTCTCTTTTATGGTAGTATCTCTCTTTTTTAGCTCTTCCTCAAGAAAAGCAATCTTCCTATTCCTCTTCTCAAATTCTCCTGTTGCAAACTCAAAGATTTCTCTTAACTTCTCATTTTCAGCCTTGAGTTCTCTTCTTTCTGCTAAGGCTTGCTGCAGGAGCGGGCAAGAATCCTTCTCTGAACAGAAGAAACTCGTCGAAAGTTTCTCTATTATCTCTTTTACCGAGGGCATCTTAGTATCCTTAGATAATCCTTGCATAAGGGATAAACATAAATATCCTTGGGTCTATTGTGAATAAAATACTTCATTCCACATCTTCCTTTACCCAGAGTTCTTCCAAGATTGGTCCAGTTACCTGCTTTGTAGGAGGTGCCAATAAACCTGCCTTTATCTACAAACGTCTCAAGGAGAACTGGTTTATATCCATAATAGGAATTCCAATCCTCTGGCACCTGCTTGCTCACCAGAGATAGAATCTTACTGGCTAGGTTCCTCACCTTGACCCAGGGAAGAATAAG
>JBHIAL010000286.1:0-2420 GCA_046758525.1 bacterium | reverse complement strand
GTGGTTAGATAAGTGATTCATCTGTCAACTTCAAAACTCTTAAAAAGAAAAATAAATTTTGTTCAGTTTGTTTAGCAAGACGGATGTGGATTAAAAAAATTTTTTAATGCGAGGAAAGGAGGGTAAATGCTCAGTAAACGCCGTGTCACATTGAATTTTCAGGGTAGCCGCACCCTTTAGGGTGCGTAGGCTAAAGCCTGCGACTACCAAAAATGACGGGGTTCACTGAATACTTACAAAGGAGGTCTTAGGATGGCTAGTAAGAAAATTGATTTACCAATCAAGGGTATGACCTGTACTTCCTGTGCCCAGACTATTGAGAAAAATCTAAAGAAAAGGAAAGGCGTTCACTCGGCCAATGTCAACTTTGCCTCGGAGAAAGCTTATGTGGACTTCGATCCCCAGATAATTAGTAATAAGGATTTGATTGGGGCAGTAAGAGAGGTCGGTTACGATGTGGCTCTGAAAACCGAGAAGCTAACTCTAAAGATTGGGGGTATGACTTGTGCCTCCTGCGCTCACAAGATTGAAAAGAATCTCCGCAAAAAGAAAGGTGTGGTGAAGGCGACGGTCAACTTTGCTTCTCAAACAGCTATGGTAAGTTACGATTCCGCTCTGGTTGGCATAGAAGATGTAGAAAAGGTCATTAAAGATACAGGGTATGAGGTTATCAAATTATCGGGAGAGAGGACCGTAGAATTCAAGGTCATAGGTATGGCGTCGGACCACTGCGCTGGAATTGTTAAGAAAGCGGTGGAACGACTTGAGGGAGTGAAAGAGGTAGAAACGAACTATCCTAATTCCTACGCCAGGGTTTCTTATGATGAAAGTAAGCTAAGCACCAGACAGATAATCAGAGCCATCTCCGCTGCTGGCTACAAGCCGGAACTTATTGAGGCCGGGGAAGATGCTGCGGATGTAGAGAAAGAAGCCAGGAAAAAGGAAATCAGGACATTGAAAAAGAAGTTTATCTGGGCCACCATATTTGCCTTGCCTATTTTGTATGTGGCCATGGTAGATATTATCAGCAAGAGCCTTTTGCCGGGATTTTTAAGTCCGGAGCATTTCCCTGTCCGTTTTGCCCTTTTTCAGGTGATTTTCTCTATTCCGGTCATCGTCGTGGGCCGGGACTTTTACCGCATCGGTTTCCCCAACCTCTTTAAAGGATCCCCTAATATGGACTCGCTCATCGGCATGGGGACAGCCGCTGCCTATCTTTACAGTTTTTCTGCTGCCGGTTTAGTACTGCTGGGGAAGGACCCCAACGGGCAGTATGTGAGAAGCCTTTATTTTGAGACCGCCGCGGTGATTATTGCCCTCATTCTGTTGGGGAGGTTTTTCGAGGCACTAAGCAAGGGCAAGACCTCAGAGGCCATAAAGAAGCTGATGGGGCTCGCCCCAAAGACAGCCACCATTGAAGTGAACGGGGTTGAGGAAGACGTGCCCATCTCTGAGGTACAGGTTGGCGACGTAGTCATCGTTAAACCCGGAGAGAAGATACCCGTGGACGGCAAAGTAATTGAGGGAAGGACGGCCGTGGATGAGTCAATGTTAACGGGTGAAAGTATCCCTGTGGAGAAGAATCCCGGCTCAACGGTAACCGGGGCAACCTTGAATAAGACCGGCTCCATTAAATTCCGGGCAGAAAAGGTTGGTAAGGATACAGCTCTTGCCCAGATTATCAAATTAGTTGAGGAGGCTCAAGGGTCAAAGGCGCCCATTGCCCGTTTAGCCGATATCATTGCCGGTTATTTTACCTGGGGCGTAATCGGAATTGCCCTCGTTACCGCCATTGCCTGGTTTCTCGCCGGGACAGTTTTTGGGGTTCCCCTTGTCGGAGGAGTCTTTGTCTTCACTCTGACGGTGGTGATCGCCGTTCTGATTATCGCCTGCCCCTGTGCGCTGGGGCTGGCTACTCCCACAGCCATTATGGTGGGGACCGGCAAAGGGGCGGAACACGGCATACTGATTAAGGATGCCGAAGCCCTGGAGAATTTCCGCAAGATCGATTTCGTCATCTTTGATAAGACGGGAACGCTTACCGAGGGGAAGCCTCGAGTTACCGACATTGTTACCTTTAATAATAACAAGGAAGATGAGGTTCTCAGGATTGCGGCCAGCGCTGAGAAAAAATCCGAACACCCCTTAGCCGAGGCGATTGTCAATGAGGCCGAGGAGAGGAAGTTAGATTTATTGGAAGTAGCTGACTTTAACGCTATCCCCGGTCATGGGATAGAAATAAGCCTGAATCAATCAAAAATATTTCTGGGCAATCAGAAGTTAATGGATGATAAAAAGATAGATTTGAAAATAGCCCAGGAGGAGGCTATCCGCTTAGCCAACGAAGGGAAGACCCCCATGTTTATAGCCAAAGATAAGGCCCTGATGGGGATTATCTCCGTGGCGGATGTTTTAAAAGA
>JBHIAL010000285.1:0-2438 GCA_046758525.1 bacterium | reverse complement strand
TCTCTCTCCTCCTGGGTGAGAAAACCGTACAGGGTAAGTCCATTCTCTCGCAAATGTAGATAAGTATTTATCTTTATTTCTTTTCCTTCTGGAGGAAGGAGATCGAAGCTGGATAAGGGTGTATTAATTTGGTATCCCACTCCTCCTACGTCCACAATGATAAAGGTAGGAGATTTATACTCGAGGATCCCTTTAAGGTAATGGATCATTAGCTAGCCTATTTATAGACAGTAATACTCACATCCGGACAGACGATTGCACACAAGGCGCATCCAGTACAGTCTCCCTGATTTTTAAAGACTGCCGGATGGTAGCCTTTGTCATTGAAATTAGAGTCAAGGTGAATTAAGTTTTTGGGACAGAATTTGACACAGAAACCGCATCCCTTGCATCTCTTAGCGTCAATTTCGATTTTGGGCACCACTGTCTTTCTCTTCCTACAAAAGAAACGAGATATTACTATCGTAAATGAATCTCCATGTTCTACAGTACCACATAAATGCAGAAAAGTCAAGGCAGACCCCCTTGACACTTTTAAGAAATTATTTATAATAAAACTAAGTTCCTTCTGTATCTTTTTTGAAAGAATTGAGTTCTATGCCCAGAAGAGCCTTAAGTAAAGCCACCAGTCCACAGAGGAAAGAAGGCACATTATTAACGAGGATTCGCTCAGTATATCCTTCTTTGTTCTCCGCGGAAAAAAGGGTAGCCGACCTAATCTTAAAACAGCCTCAAAAGGTTGTACATCTTCCCATAGGAGAAGTTGCTCGAAGGAGTAATGTGGCAAAATCAACGGTGGTGAGATTTTGTCGCTCTATTGGTCATAATGGGTACAGTGAATTAAAAATTTCTTTAGCACAGGACTCAGTTCCCGAAGTAAAATACATTCATCAAGATATAAAACCAAAGGATGACTCAGCTACAGTTACAGAAAAGGTTTTCCATGTTAATATCCAGGGACTAGCCGATTCATTAAAGATACTAGACACTAAAGAAATGGAGAAAGCAATAGAAGCTCTGGTTAATGCAAAAAAGGTTCTATTTTGCGGAGTGGGTACTTCAGCTCCAATAGCCGAAGAAGCTTACCATCGTTTTCTCTATTTAGGTATTCCCTGCGTATTTTCTGGAGATCCTCATCTTCAAATAGGACTGGCTCTATCTTTAACAAAACAGGACGTTGCAGTGGGGGTCTCCCATAGCGGAAGTACCGAAGATACTCTCAAACCTCTTGGGCTAGCCAAGGAGAATGGTGCCACTGTTATATGCATTACCAACTATATTAACTCTCCTATAGCTCAGCTCGCCGATATTAAGCTAATTACTTCTTTTCGGGAGATTATCTTTCGTATTGCTGCTATGGCTGCAAGGGTGGCCCAACTTACCATAATAGAGGCTTTATATGTAAATGTGGCCATAAAAATGAAAGAAAAGGCTGTACGCAATATAGAGAAGTTAGAGAAGTTATTGAGGTGAGGACGAGAAAATTATTTACGACTTTTTGGAAAGACCTGCTACCGTTTGTCCTCCGATAATGATAAAGGGATGTATCGGATGATTAAAAGGGTGTAAGAGATGCGACTAATGTTAGGGGGAAGGTAATTGTCAGTGGAACTCGTTAGTGAGATAGCACGTATTGGCATATCCACCTGGGTATACTTTTGGAGACCATTAAAAGAGGTATTAAAGGACATTGTAGAAGCCACCTATTCTTACGTGGAGATATGGGCCGATAAAACGCATTTAGACCCCAGAATTTCTCCTGACCTTTCAGTAGTGAAAGATTTGCTGAATAGCTTCCATCTTAAGGTACACTCATTACATGCTCCCTTTTCAGGCCTCGATATTGCTTCCTTAGATGAACAGGAAAGAGAAAATTCTCTAGACCTTATAAAAAAATCAATGGAGTCCTGCTCAGAAATAGAAGGAGAGATAGTAATTATCCATCCCTGTTCTACTGAAATATCCGGTGATGATCAAAGCTATCTCGGAGCAATAAATAAAACGAAAGACTCTCTCCGCACATTAGCAATTTTGGCAGAAAAATTGGGAATAAGGCTCGCCGTTGAGAACCTACCTAATATTGGGGGATGGAGTTTTGGGACTGACTTATTACAATTGAGTAAATTAGTTACAAAAATAAATAACCCTTACCTAGGCTTGTGTTTGGACACTGGTCATAGCTTTGTGGGAAAAGAAGATGTGGATCTTTCAAAAGACGTTTTTGAGTGCGGGAAGAATTTAATCACCCTACACGTTCAAGACACAGATGGAAAAAAGGATCGGCATTGGCTGCCCGGTCAAGGCATCATCAACTGGGCACAATTTGCGAAAGATCTTGTTTCCATTGACTACCAGGGAGCTCTAACCTTAGAGATTTCTGGCAGTCCAGAATTCACAGAAAGAAATGTCGATAATATACTCTCCAGGGGTATGGAATC
>JBHIAL010000284.1:0-2439 GCA_046758525.1 bacterium | reverse complement strand
TCCATTGCCTGTATGAGGGAACGTACCAATGGTTTAGGTGCAGGATTTGCTGCTTACGGAATTTATCCTGATTTTTCGGACTACTATGCCTTTCATTTAATGTACGAAACAGATGAGGCCAAAAAGACTACCGAGGATTATCTTAAAGAAAATTTTGTAATAGAGAAAGATGAGCCAATACCTACGCGTGAGATTAATGGATTACAATATCGGCCCTGCCTTTGGCGATACTTTTTAAAACCACAGATTAAAAAAACAGATTACCCGGATGAAGAGGATTTTGTAGTTAAATGTGTAATGTTTATCAATTCCCGGATTAAAGATGCATTTGTTGCTTCAAGCGGAAAAAATATGGGTATCTTTAAGGGTGTAGGATTTCCTGAAGACATCGGAAGATTTTTCAGATTGGAAGAGTATGAGGGTTATATCTGGACTGCCCATGGAAGGTTTCCCACCAATACAGCTGGCTGGTGGGGAGGAGCGCATCCTTTTGGTCTTCTGGATTGGTCGGTAATTCATAATGGAGAGATTTCTAGTTATGGAATAAACAAAAGATACTTAGAGAATTTTGGCTATTATTGTACACTTTTTACAGACACAGAAGTAATGACCTATCTATTCGATCTGTTAGCCAGGAAGCATAAGCTTACATTTGAGGTGATTGGCGATATCTTAGCCGCTCCGCTTTGGGATGGAATAGAAAGAGAAAACCAAAACAGAAGTGAAGTTCTCGAAGCACTTCGGTTGACTTACGGCTCTGCCTTAGTCAATGGACCGTTTGCTGTAATAGTAGCTAATAGGAATACCATGGTTGGCTTGAATGATAGAATTAAACTAAGACCATTAGTAGCAGCAACCAAAGATGATTTTCTATATATCGCCTCTGAGGAGTCAGCAATCAGAGAGGTTTGTCCAAATCCAGATAAGGTATGGATGCCTAAGGCAGGAGAGCCGACTATAGGCAGGTTAAAAGAATAATATGGCAAAAAGGCCAACCCCAACAGAATTTATGGTAGAAAGAGACGGTGATAAGTGTATTGCCTGTCAGGTATGCGTAAGGATGTGTTCTAATGACACTCATATTTATGATCTTGAGACGGACACTGTTTCCTCTAATCACGAGAACTGCGTAGGATGTCATTTCTGTGAGACTATCTGTCCAACCGGTGCGATTACAATCAAACGCAATCCGTCAGAGTTCAAGCTAAATGCGAATTGGAATGCTCAGGTCATCAAAAATATCACCAAGCAGGCTCAAACCGGTGGTGTGCTTTTAACTGGGATGGGCTGTGATAAACCCTATCCTATATATTGGGATCATATTGTGCTTAATGCTTCACAAGTTACAAACCCATCGATAGACCCTTTGCGCGAACCAATGGAACTACGTACCTATATTGGAAGAAAACCAGATAGATTAGAGATAGATTATTCAGTCAGGGTGTCGAAACTAAAAACGAAGTTAAGCCCACAGCTCAAATTAGAAACACCGATTCTATTTAGCGCCATGAGTTATGGTTCAATAAGCCTTAACGCCTGCAAGTCCTTAGCCAGGGCAGCAACTGAATTTGGCACCTTGTACAATACCGGAGAAGGAGGTCTGCATAAGGAACTTTATAGATATAGCCCCAATACTATTGTCCAGGTTGCCTCAGGTAGATTTGGCGTACATAAGGAATATTTGGAGGCAAGCGCAGCCATTGAAATAAAAATTGGTCAAGGTGCAAAGCCGGGTATTGGTGGGCATCTTCCTGGAGAAAAGGTATCTGGTGAAATCAGCTCAACCAGGATGATACCTGAAGGCACCGATGCCTTATCTCCGGCACCTCACCATGATATTTATTCTATAGAAGATTTAAGACAGCTCATCTATGCCTTGAAGGAGGCTACTCGATATAAAAAACCCGTAGGGGTAAAGATCGCTGCTGTCCATAATGTAGCTCCTATTGCCTCCGGGATAGTGCGGGCAGGTGCAGATTTTGTAGCTATAGATGGCTTACGTGGTGGAACAGGAGCTGCCCCTACAGTAATTCGAGATAATGTAGGAATTCCAATTGAGTTGGCCATTGCCGCCGTTGATAGTCGCCTACGTGAAGAAGGAATTAGAAATCAAGCTTCTTTAATTGCAGCCGGGGGATTCAGAAGTAGTGCAGATATCACCAAGGCAATTGCCTTAGGTGCAGATGCAGTCTATATCGGCACTGCGGCTTTCGTTGCCATGGGGTGTAATCTTTGCCAAAAGTGCTATACCGGAAAATGTAATTGGGGTATAGCTACTCAAGATCCATATCTAACTAAAAGACTAAATCCAGATATTGGCACAAAAAGACTGGTAAACCTACTTAGGGCATGGAGTTTAGAGATAAAAGAGATGCTCGGGGGCATGGGTATTAATGCAATTGAGAGTTTGAGGGGAAATAGGGAGCAATTAAGAGGCGT
>JBHIAL010000283.1:0-2470 GCA_046758525.1 bacterium | reverse complement strand
ACAGAACCTTCACTTTTTTTGAATTCCTCTAAAAGCAGGTAACGTGGCATATCTCCCTGTCGTAAAATCTTAAGATGGGTTAGATCCTTTTTAAGTTCTTCATAAACCCCATCAAGCATTTGGAAACTGGTAAAAAGGACGAAAGTGTATCCCTTGATTATGGCCAAGAGCTTTTTGATCTTCTCTGTTGCTCTCAGAGAAAATAACGTCGCCTGCCGCCAGGGATCAGGCATATGTGAAGGGATGTAAAGAAGAACCTGACGGCTATAATCAAAGGGGGAATCAAGAAGAAGCTCTTCTCCTTCTTCAAATCCCAACCTTTCTCGTATATAACTAAAACTTCTATTTGTGGACAAGGTGGCCGAGGTGAGAACAGTCAATTTTATCCTCTGAAAAACCCTCAGCTTTAACTCTTCGGCAATATTTACGGGAGTTGCATGTAAAGCGCACCTCACACCCTTCTTTGTAGGAGAAAACTCCATCCAGTAGACGTAATCTTTTTCTTCTTGGCGAATGATTTTACGCAGATTAGTTTTCGTCTCCTGGCAGCGCAGAAGATAGGATGAGATCTCCAGCTTTTTCTCTTCATCCTCTTCTTTATCTTGAAGTAAGCTTAACTCGGAGATAAGATTAGAAAGAGGAAGATCCAGGAGATTGACCAAAAATTGGGCGCTTCTAATTCGTTGTTTAATATTCCCATTCTTGAACTTGGTCCTCAAGTTAGAGAAAAAATTATCGTTAGCTATTTTCACATCATCAACTGTCTTTGCTAAAGAATCTCTTTCCTCACCCTTTAGATTACTTAATCTGAAAACAAGGCCTTTTTGACTCCGGGGACTAAATATGGAATCTAAAAGAATCCTTATCCCTAAATGAGAAATCTTTATTCCTAAGGAGTTTGCAGCTACTTCTTCCAAATTGTGAGCCTCATCAAAAACAATTGCCTCAAAAAGAGGTAGAATATTTTCACCTGAGGTAAGGTGAGCAAAGAAAAGATGATGATTCACCACCAACACCTGTGATCTATACGTCTCTTTTCTAGCCTCATTGTAATAGCAACTCCTTTGATGGGGACACCTTTTACCCAGACAAAGATCAGCCTCTCGACAAACCCCTCCCCAGACCCTTGGGGATGGTGCAAAATCTAGCTCTGATTTTAAGCCCCTTTTCAGGTAAGGCTTAGCCTGAAAGATCTTTTCCAGCTCCTTAACTTCCTCTTTAGTATCCAGGAGTTCGTAAACCCGAGCTCTGTCAAGTCTTCTTAAACAGAGATAATTCTCAGCTCCCACTACAAGAGTAAAGCGAAAGTCAACTCCTAAAGCCTCTCGCAGGAAGGGAAGATCTCTTTTAGTAAGCTGGTGTTGAAGAGTCTTGGTACAGGTAGAGACAATCACCCGTTTTCTCTCCTCTACTGCCCAATAAATAAAAGGAAGCAGATAAGCTAGACTCTTTCCGATACCGGTACCAGCTTCCACAATGAGGTGCTGTCTTTCGTGAATGGCTTTCTCCACTGCCCGGGCCATTTCAATTTGCTCGGTCCTTTCTTCAAAATTTTTCAGTTTTTTAGCGATGAGTCCGTGGGCCTTGAGCACCTCTTCCAGTATCCTTTTGGCTTTATCACTTAAAATCTTTACCTTTTGCATTCCACCATCACCTGAAAAACTACCTTCCAACTTCTTTATCTTTTTCATAATAGGGGAATCTAGGGAAAAATCAACTATCCTTTCCATCGTGTCAAGCCATTTGATTTTCCCTCAAAATTTTGCTATTATGATACTGATTCTTAAATTATCTGAATATCCTTCAATAAACAAGATAAACCTGATAAAATCCACGATTTTCAGGAGGACAACAAAGAGTGGAGAAATATAAAGCTACTTTTTTAGTCTTTGGTTTAGTGATTTTTCAGGTATTTCTGGCAGGAGAGCAGCTTCTTGCCTCCCTCCAGAAAGAACCACCTTCCCTCGACAAGCTCATTATTGTCTCCGGTTCGAATAATATTCCTGATGAGGCTAGTAAACTCGTCACCTATGATGAGCCCATCTATCTTTTTGCGGTAGTAAAAGATTCCCAAGGAAATCATTACCTGGGGTATGATAATTCTCTACCCCCGATGTTAAAAATAGGGAGTAAAAAGTATACCATCATTGATGGATCGCTTAAGAGATGGAAGAAAGAACTTTGGGGTCCCCTAAAGATAAACTGGTACAGGATTATGCCGAAAATGAAACCGTCCCATCCAGAATCAGAAGACTACGAATGGTACTCCAACGTTTTCACCGAGGTTCCCAATGAGGGTAAGTTTCGGGCATTTGCGGTCATGGAATATGAACAAGAACCTCTGGGTCAAAGAGGCTGGATGATTACTCCAAAAAAAGAAGTGGGGACAGTCAGATTCAGAGCTGAGGTAAATTACCAGGGCCGGATAATATCTTCTCCTGGCCAAAAGGACCCTTCGCAGCCATCCGGC
>JBHIAL010000282.1:0-2483 GCA_046758525.1 bacterium | reverse complement strand
TCACTGGAACAGAGGATGGCTTGCGGAATAGGCGCCTGTCTGGGATGTGTAGTGACCTCGCCAGAAGGGTATCTCCGGGTCTGTAAAGATGGCCCAGTTTTTAGAGTAAACCAAATCCTCTGGGACAGATTGTGACAGTTCACACCTTGCACCATAGTTTTGCTACTCATCTTTTAGAAGGTAGTACAGATTTGCGATATATTCAAGAATTACTTGGACATAAGAGTTCGAAAACTACAGGAATTTATACTCACGTCAGCCAGCGGGATATCGGATGGATTAAGAGCCCTTTAGATTTTGGAAGAAAATGACAACAACAAAAAGTTACAATTTGAGGTTTCGCCTAGAGTTGTGCATAAACGAAGTACTTCGCAAAATATGTCAATTTGGGAGCATAAACAAAGTAGTTCGGTTATTTTAAGTTATCTGCCATTTTGGGACAGAATAATGGCAAATAAAAAATGATTCCAAAGTTTGAAAAAGGTGGCAATCTACCCAAGGGAGTGCATAAAGTAACTTTAGATGAAGTAAGGGAAATTTTTGGTGCAAGTTCAGCAAGAAGAAAATGGCTAATTCGAAATCTGGAGAAAATAATCGATCTTGCAAAAACAACGGGAAGATTAGAACGAGTGATAGTTTGGGGTAGTTTTGTTTCAAATAAAGAATTACCGCAAGATACAGACTTGCTACTTATAATGAAAGAAGATTTTGTTGTTGATAAGATGGACCTTAAGGTGAAAAAGGTGTTTGATTATGTGCAGGGAAGAATTGCATTCAATGCAGACATCTTTTGGACCAAATCTTCAATTGGGGAAGAGACGATTAATTTGTGGTTGGAGACCATACCAAATGACACGTGATTTTGAATCACGTGGTATTGTGGAGGTGATAATTGATGATCAAAAATGACGAACAATTAAAGAAGGCGAAAGAAGCTGTTGGGAATTTAGAGGTGATTTTGGAAAAAGCAAGGAAAGTTCACAGCCCATCTGAATATAAAGCCATGTCGGAGCCCATATTGATCGAGTTGCAACAGCGGGAGAATGAGATAATTCAGTATCTCAGCTTAGCAGAGCCCCAAGTAGCTGCGCAGTGAATAAGATCCTCAAGATCGGAATGCTTCCCAAAACGGCAGATAACACAGAGTTTGTGGCTCACTCTGTATCATTAAACTAATACAAGATGTTTCTTTTATGATATCCAATTCCACTTTACAGGTTTTAGTTATAGTTCTCATATTGGTATAAGTACGTCATGTTTATCTGAGAAAGTCAATGGGAGGATGGCTTTCCTCCCCGTCCTTACGGATGGGGTCTCCAAGTCATAAATTAAGATGAAGGTGAAGACAGGTTGTTGCGGTTTCTCGGTTGGGAAAAACAGGTACTATGAGAGGTTTCCCGTAGTAGAGCTTCAAAAGACATTTTACCAGCCCCCACAACCTGCTACCGTGAAAAAGTGGGGGGTAGAGGTGATGAAAAAGACTAAAGACTATAAGGACACTGTTCGAAAGGTGAGTAGTTGAATCCGAATTTGAAGATTAAACTGGGCCGGATTAGCTTGAAGAACCCGGTTCTGGCAGCATCAGGAACCTTTGGATATGGGGAAGAGTACGGTAGATTCATCGATCTTAATGAACTGGGGGGAATAATCACCAAGACAGTGACCCTGGAACCCAAGGAAGGAAATCGGCCTCCCCGTCTAGCAGAGACTCCCTCAGGACTTCTCAATTCCATTGGATTAGAAAACCCCGGGCTAAAGATTTTCCTCAGAGAAAAACTCCCCTTTCTACAACAGTTCAACACCACATTAGTAGTCAATATTGCGGGAGAAAAGGAGGAAGAGTATCTGCGTCTCGCCGAGGGGCTCGACAGAGTTAAAGGAATAGATGCTTTAGAGATAAATATCTCCTGTCCTAATGTGAAGAGCGGGGGTCTTATCTTCGGCACCAACCCAAGCTCGGTCTTCTCTTTAGTGAAGAGGATAAGGGAGGTCACTGATATTCCCCTTATCACCAAACTCACTCCCAACGTAACCGACATAGCCAAAATTGCTCAGGCGGCTGAAGAGGCTGGTACTGAAGCTCTGTCTCTCATAAACACTCTGCTCGGTATGGCCATCGATGTAGAGACTAGAAAACCAAAGTTGGGTAATGTTACGGGAGGTCTTTCGGGACCTGCTATAAGACCAATTGCCGTAAGAATGGTCCGGCAGACTTTCCAGAAAGTGAACCTACCTCTAATTGGAGTTGGCGGAATAATGACCGCCGAGGACGCTTTAGAGTTTATCCTGGCCGGAGCAAGTGCAGTGGCCATAGGAACGGCAAATTTCATTGACCCGAAAATTATGATAAAGGTAAAAGAGGGGATCAGAGAATATATGTGCCAGAATAACATCAAGGAGTTCAAAGATTTAATAGGTTGGCTTAATCTAAATTAAAAGGGAAGGTTCAATCAATGCTGGTCTGGTTAAAGTTCTCTATTTGT
>JBHIAL010000281.1:0-2490 GCA_046758525.1 bacterium | reverse complement strand
AAGGGTTTGCTTAACGCTTTTTGAGCATCCTCATCGTTTCCCTCAAAAACGCTGGAAGATCGGAAGGCTCTCTGGAGGTCACCAGATTTCCATCGACCACAACCTCTTTATCCTCATAAATGGCACCCGCACTCTTCAGTTCCGGTGCAACCGACCTATAGGAGGTGGCGCGTCTTCCTCTCACTAGGTCTGCTGTGATCAAGGTCTGCGGACCGTGACAGATAGCGGATACGGGTTTATTTTGTGCAAAGAACGCTTTCGCAATCTCAACTGCTTTTTTGACTTTTCTCACCGCCTCTGGTGCTCTTCCGCCCGGGAGGATGAGAATGCCATACTCATCAGCATTCACTTCATCCAGCGTTTTGTCAACCTTCACCTCATAGGCGTGTTTCCCTTTTATGATGTCTTTTTGCATAGATGCAACCTCTACCTGAATCCCCTCCTCCTGTAATCGATAATAAGGGACCAGAAGTTCTGTATCTTCAAAATTATCCGCACTAATGATCAAAGCTTTCATATCTTTCGCCTCCGTTATCTGATTAATTGCTTCAGCGTCTCCATTACCTTATCATAATCGGGATGATGTGCTTTTCAGGCACAATCTCTATATACCGGATCCTATCGTCTTTACCGATAATGAAGATAGAACGGGCAAGGAGTCTCAGTTCCTTAATCAGAACCCCGTGAGAGGTACCGAAAAAGGCATCCTTATGGTCTGAAAAGGCTTTAACCTTATCTACACCTTTCGTGGTGCAGAACCTAGAAATAGCAAAGGGAAGGTCCATGCTTATATTTAGTACCACAACGTCATCTGGCAGCTTCTCTGCCTCTTCATTGAATCTTGTTACCTGTAGATCGCAAACGGGAGTATCAAGTGATGGTGTTACACTGATAACCTTGGTCTCTGGACTAATGAAGGTGACTGGATTCCCCTGATCGTTAACAAGGCCTTTCTTTCTGTCTTGCCGCTCAAATTAACCGTCCCCTATCTCATCACCGACCCTACCTACTAAGTCTTTGCCAGGAGTAAGGGTTTTCTTTCCCGGCTCCCACTTTGCCGGACAAACTTTAGTCGGATTTTTCCTCACAAATTTGAATGCTTTTAGTTTTCTTAAGAGCTCATCCGAATTTCTACCCACATTGAAATGATTAACCTCTGAGCCAACCAGTTTTCCATCAGGGTCAATGATGAATGTCCCTCTCAGAGCAAGACCACTTTCTTCATCATAGACCCCAAAAGTCTTGGAAATAATATGAGTGGAATCTGCCCCCATGGGATACTCAATATCGGCAAGCAGCTTCTCTGACTTCTGCCAGGCATAGTGCACATAGTGGGTGTCCGTACTGATCGACACTAGCTCCACTGCCTCTTTCTTCAGCTCAGCATACTTTTCCCCTATGTCTGCCAGTTCGGTTGGGCAGATAAAGGTGTAATCTGCTGGATAAAAGAAAAGAATCAGCCAGCTACCTGTCTTGAAAATGTCCGAGAGCCTGACTTTACCAAAATCGTTCCTATCAGGAAGGTAAACATCCAGCTCAAAATCAGGCACCTTCTCTCCTACCTTTACTATCTTGATCTCTTCCATAGCGTACCTCCTAAAGGTGAACTTTGCTATCGCAGGGGAAACTCGACCCGGCACCAACCTGACCCTCAAGACCTCATGACCGAACAAAGGAGACGGCCAGGCGGAGGTCTTCAGGATGAAAAATCAAACCTTATGGTAATGTGGCGCTGGGCAAGTGACGTGCAGCCCCCTGTTTGCTAAAATCCACTAATTTATGGACTGTTGTTTTACTTAATCCTCTAGCCGGACATCCTTTGTACTTCGTCCAAAGGCCATGGGGATTACAACTTCTCCATTAAAACCACATTGTTGCACCAGACTCCAGTACGAGATCATTTAAAGTTCCCGCACCTACTACTTTTACCCCAGGTAGCAATTCAACTTTTTCCCAACCCAGCATCTGTTTGGATGCCTCGCAGGCATAGATTTCGATTCCCATATCCAGGGTCTTGTTGATCATTTCCAAAACGCTGGGAAAGCTTCCCAGTTTTATCTTTTCCGCTGCCCCAGGAAGCAGAACCCTTAGCCCCTGACCTAGATAGTACACTTTTGCCTTGATATCCATCGCCTTTGCAGTCTGCGCCAAAACCAAAGGCGAGTACTGTCTTTCTGGGGCGTCGCTTGTTTGTACATATAGAATTGAATTTTCATCTTTCATGCTATCCTCCTATTTTTCTTTTTTGATTAAAAACCGCACGCTATCTTCTTTTCTTTCGAACTTGATTATCTTGTGCCCAGTCCTTTTTGCAAATCTCTTCAAATCTTCCTCTGCTGCGGGATCATCACTGAGCACCTCCAGTACTTCACCTACTTCGAGCTTATCGATTTCCTCCCGGGTTCGAAACAATGGTACAGGGCAGTACAGGCCGATACAATCCAATACCTGTTTCGGTTTAGAAACCCCTCCCGGCATATTTTGTCACCT
>JBHIAL010000280.1:0-2499 GCA_046758525.1 bacterium | reverse complement strand
TGGCCCATCTCATGAGAGCCCAGGATTCCCAAAATTCCCAGGCAGAACGCCACTGCTCCATACCATGCGCTCTCAAGTACCCCCAGCCTGACTAGAGAAAGTGACTGCAGATATCCTGCTCCCAAAGTTGTGCCGAGGGTGGCCAGAAAAAGCACCAAGTTTAGCTTGGGTATCCTGATTTTTGGCTTAAATCTTCTGGAAGCACTCTCAAAAGACATTCTCTTAACAAAGTACCCGTCATGATTTATCATGGCTTTTAGAAGGCCAACCTTACCACGTACACTTCCACCCGTCAAGTCCAGAATTGCCCCTGTTGAATTTGTTCTCTGGTCCGCGAGGTACTGGACCTTGTCATATTTTCACGAAAGTAGTCCATAAATTCCGTAAAAGGCAACCTCTCACTAGAACCTCCAAAGAGATTGACAACCACTGGATTTTACCTTAATCTTTTTGTAATGTTCAACAAAAAGTGAACGTAAAAGAAAACGAACATAAAATGAGACTGGGAATTTCTGCCTTTATTAATCAAAACAATAACGAATTTCTGAAAGAGTATTCAGGGTGCAATTTACAGATAGCATTTTATAAAAAGAGTGATTTTGATTTTGCCCGCAAAAATCACCTAGCCGAAAAATTAAAAAACTGGAGGGTAAAAGTTATCTCAGCACACCTTCCCGTTGACCTAGATTTTAAGAACTTAGATGAAATCCGAGACTTTACTGTAGCTATCCACCAAGAATTTCTAGAAGATAATGCCGTGCTAACTCTTCACCCTAAACGTAAGATAGATTTAGATTACTCTGTGTTTAATCTTATGCTGGAAAATCTGCCCACCAATTTAACCATTGCTATTGAAAACTTCCCTCACAAGAGAAAGAAGAGTCTACGCACTCCTCTAAATATAGTAGAAGTCTGCACCAAATACAATCATTTTTCTATGACTTTAGATCTAGCACACCTACAATATCATAACCTATGGTTAGATGATAAAATTCTGCCGCACCTTTTGAGGCACACCAGTATAATTCATTTGAGTAATCGTAGCGGCGGCAAAACCCACATCCCTATAAAAGAAGGAAATATTAATATTGAAAAATTTCTAAAGAGTTTAAAAATGAATAAATGGAAGGGTGACATCTTCCTGGAATATGGAATAAACTGGAAAGATAAATTACTAAGAGACCTAAAGTGGGTAGAAGCTTTTATTAAAAGTAAAGGGCTGTGTTTTGCGTCTGGTTAGTTGAGGCAAGATGAGTTGACTTTGGGCAAATGGGTCGAAGCCAAGTTAGTATTGGTATGGCATAGTCTGGCAAAGTGCCGTATAACTCATTTGTATCTGAATTATTTCGTTTATGCACGGCTATAAAATTTCTATGAAAGCGCTTGAGATGTAAATACATCAGATCAAGTAGTCTGTGGGATCATTTTAGCAGAGAAAAGAAGAGTGTCAAAAAAGCCTCAGGGATTTGGATGAGGCGATGAGGTGACTCGGTCTTGACAAAAAAATAACGGGGTGTATAATTATCCCCTGAGTCTCATGAAGAGCATGCGAGTGCAAAGAATAGTGTATGAAGATGAAGAACTGACCGTTTGCAAGCCTAGCGTCCGCTTCTTTATGCCCTTTCTCTTAGATCCTTCCATGCTACTTGCCGTCTAAAATCTTATAGAAAGACCTTAGACTAAGAGACCAAATAAGTTCTGTGTTTTTGGTAATGCTCAAAAACCAAGGAGGAAACAATGAGCAAAACCCTGTACGTAGGAAATCTACCGTACACAACTACGCTAGAGGAGCTCAAGGGTCTCTTCAGCGAATATCAGAGTGTTGAGAACGTCAAAGTCATTGCGGATCGCGACTCAGGTCGCTCCCGCGGATTTGGCTTTGTAGACTTCAACTACGATGGAGAGGCCGAAAAGGCGATCAAAGCTCTCAACGGGCATTCGCTAGGAGACAGAAAGATCGTAGTGAACGAAGCGCGTCCCCGGACGAATCGGAACTCTGGAGGATCCGACCGATCCTTCAACAAACCGACCTTCAACAGATGGTAACAGATCAGTAAGAATCATTAGGTCCCGCCGTTGGCGTCATTCGCCAGCGGCGTGCTAGGCGATTATGTCTTCGGGCTGTTTGAGTAGGGTGGGCGTTTCATTCGATGACACAATCAGCTTCTGTTTCAACTAACCAATGGTCTTTTTGTTCTTATTTCAAGAAATTTAATCAGACATTACTCCCCAGAACACAGTTTTGGCTTGTCCGCTTAAATAGATTCTATCATCTCCTACTCTTATTTTTAATATTCCTCCTCGCTGCGACGCTTGATAAGCCTTAAATACATTCTTATTTAATTTTCTTTTCCAAAAGGGCCCTAAACAACAGTGAGCTGATCCAGTCACCGGGTCTTCATTTATTCCATTGCCATATTCTGCATCCATACCTCATCTTTAGGTGATGTTAATAAACACACACCAGCTGGATTTCCGGAAAATATTTTGTCTGTAAAA
>JBHIAL010000279.1:0-2504 GCA_046758525.1 bacterium | reverse complement strand
TGCCTGGCCCTGTTGGAATTAGGCTGTGCCGTTAGAAACGCTGCTGTAGGTCTTCACCAAGTCCACCGCAACAACCAACAATGCCAAAGCCAAACAACCCAAGAGGGCTGGGACATAATATACCTGCCCGTAATTTAGGCCTTCCCACCAATGACCCAATACCATCGAGCCCAGCCATGCACCTACCCAGCCGATAGCAATCTTGGAAAAAAAAGAGATCAATCCGTGAATAAAATAGGAATTTAATCCGAAGTGCAGGATTGCAGAAACCACGACGCTGATAATCAATAGGATAAGAAAGCTCATAAAATCCATCGCCATCTTCTTGTTCCTCCTTAATCGGCGATTAGTTGCGCCTATTAATCCGAGATCAGCACAACGAAATAGAATAGATAACTAAGTTCCATCTCCATAGTATGCCCGGCTCTTTCAGACGATCATTAAGGCAAAGGAAATGCCATGTCGTAACCATGCGACTTTTTGGGGCCTTTACTGTTCTGATAATCCATTGGGTATACAATTTTGAGAAACTATCGTCAAAAATGACCGATCCCCGGGACGCTAGGCAAAGCTGCTAATTGATAAGAGCCTGATCACCGAGGCTGAATTGACGCCGAAGCTATCGGCAGAGAGGGTGAGGATCCAGGGTGTGCAGAGGAGGCATCTGCGTGATTCTTGTTAATGTCGCTAGAATCTAACAGTCAATGGTGGATTTTGGTCTGAATATTAACTATCTCCATAGAAAGGCGTGGGTGACCGTAAAACATTGAACACGAACTCTCGGACTTCATCAATGGTAATGGCGAAATTTAGTCCGGCGCTCGAGGTACCAACAAATACTCCAATGAAATGTCCATTCTCATCAAATAGGGGGTCGCCGGAACTTTCCAGGCCAGCGGGAGTCTGTATCTGAATTGCGGTGGCGCGGTGAAATGTACCGACATCTGAGGCCCATTCGTATTCTGGTCGAATCTGGGTAATGACCCCTCCGGTATAGTTCCATAGCAAACTTTTGGGATGGCTCACCGCAAAAACATTCTGCCCAACCTCAAGGCGGGAGGTAGACCCAAGCGGGGCGGCGATCATACTTGTTGGAGGAGAAACAACTTCCAGGAGAGCGAGGTCGCGGATAGAATCGGTTTTGATAACTCTTGCGAAGTAAATATCTTCATTCTTAAAGTAAACTTTGCCTTGGAGGGTTGGTGGCTTAAATACGACGCCAACGACATATTCGCTTCCAACGACATGCCAATTCGTAATGATCAGACCAAAACTACTTGATATTACAGTTCCAGATCCCGTTAAGCCTTCTCCTGTCACAATATAGACAACGGCATCTACGCGGCGATGGTATAGTTTTGGCCCATCAGGCAAGCGGGTCGTTATATCTGGAGAAAGGTCCTGAAATCTGGCTTCTCTCATTACTCTCCGAAGTTGCTCTGCGATCCTCTCCTTGAGAGCGCCATCGTCAATCGCTGATAAAGGAAGTCCAAAAGCAAAGATGAGTAACACTGAAAGGAAGGCATTTATCAAGCGCATATCTCCCATCTTTGAGTGGCACAAATCATGCCGAATGTTAGCCTGTTTCCCCTCGATAGGAGAAAATTCCTTGTTTTTTAACGACTTTTCATTTAGGAGGAGTTATAGAAAAGAATTCATGGTAGGAAGGCCGCGTCCCTGCCTCAAAAAGTTATCCCCAATATGAGACGCTTCGTCGCAAAAATGAACCTGTACGTTATTGAGGGTTCCATCAAGTTATAAGAATCACACAGCTTATGGCTGCTAGATGGAAATAGGCCGCCTAATGAAAATAGCAAACAAAGCGATGCCGGGATTATTTTTTGTCGAATAGATGCATTCACCTAACGGCAGTGAGCTTCTCGTAAAGAAAGATGTCCAAAGACCAATCACATACAATCTGCGTTGTCGTCTCCTGTTTTAGGTGGGTCGTTGATGCCCAGCTATTTTTTTACTCTCTGAATTCGTCTTTCACTGGCACCAGCCTCCATCTTTAATTTCTCCCCAAACCTCTGCAAAGTAACAATTTGATCGTAGAGGTGCTCTACTCTCAGCAGGGTGTCATTTCGGAGTACCTGTCCGCAGTCGTATCCCCTAAAGATACCCCCGTTTTAATGCTGGCCATGGTCTGTACCATCATCCCTGATCTGAAAATCCTCGCCTGAAACGCGGTAAAATCATCTCTAGATCGTCAGTATTCTTTACGGTTTAGATCCATCGGGCAACTATGCCTGAATCCTTCAGGCAACCATGCCTAATCTGTAATCAGCGCAAGCGGATAAGTCATTGAAAAAAAATGATTTTACTGTTTGGTACATCGTATGCATAAGTAAAAAGCGAAAATATTGCTGTGGCTCAGAGGTGATTGGAGGTAGTGTCACAAACCCTCCTCCATGGTGCTTCTCCTCTCCGGCCTGAGAGGGTTAGGGTTTTTCCGTTGACGAAAAAAACTACCTGCCAGCTACGAATGTGTGGCGGGAGAATGC
>JBHIAL010000278.1:0-2504 GCA_046758525.1 bacterium | reverse complement strand
AGATTCTTATAAAGTTTTTCGATTTCCTCATCAGCTAGACTGGAAGGACTCCTTTCTGGATGAATCTGTGATAGAAAAAGGGCCTCTTGGGAATAAATATTGCCAATTCCGGCGATAAACTTCTGATCCATTAAAAGGCTTTTAATCTTACCTCTTTTTCCTTTTAGAAGATCCCTAAATTTAACTACCGTAAAGTCCTCTGTTAAGGGCTCCGGTCCCAGATTGTCAAGGGCAGGGACCCTTTGAAATTCTCTATCCGAGATCAACCATATTCCCCCAAAGCCTCGTACGTCAGTGAAGCTAAGCTGAGTATGATCCTGAAAAACAAAAACTACCCGGGTATAGTCTAATTCTTCTTCTTTTCTAGAATGGATTAGTCGACCGGTTAGCTTAAGATGGATAACGAGGGTATCTTCCGAGCTCAGTCCCAGTATGAGAAATTTACCTCGACGCTCCACCCTGGTAAAAACTTTGCCCTCCATCCGGCGAACAAACTCGGCAGGAACGGGTATCTTCACAGATTTCTTATTCTTTATAATCACTCTCTCTATCTTTTTCCCCTTCACCTTTTTCTCAAGATCTCGCTTGATGGTCTCCACCTCGGGCATTTCAGGCATTAACGGCCTCTTTTGAGACATCGGTTTTCTTAACGGCCTCGAACTTACAGACCTGGCTGCAAAGCTCACAACCGGTACAAAGGTAGGGATCGATATTTATCTTTCCTTTAGGCTCCTTGCCCAGGGCTGGGCAGCCCAGTCTCAGACAAACTCCGCAATTTGTGCATTTTTGATGATCCACGGTGAGGGGTTTCTTATTTTCCTTTTCTACTAAAACGCAGGCTCTTCGGGAGATAATTACGGAAGGCTCCTGAGCGGCCAGCTCCTCCCTGACCACTTTCTCGGTTAATTTTAAATCATAGGGATCAATAACTCGCACTCGCCTCACTCCTAAAGCTCGAGCAATTGCTTCTAACGATGTTACTCTAGTTTTATCGCCCTTCAGGGTGAGACCAGTTCCCGGGTGATCCTGTCCCCCGGTCATAGCAGTAGCTCCATTATCTAGAATAATCACCGTTGCCGAGCCTTTATTATAAACGATATCAAGTAGACCAGTCATTCCCGAGTGAAAAAAAGTAGAATCACCGATCACTGCCACTGCTTCCTGGGGTGAAGATGCCCTTTCTAGGCCATGGACATTACCCACCCCTGCTCCCATACAGATAATGGTATCCATCGCTTTTAAAGGAGGGAAAACTGCCAGACTGTAACATCCGATATCACCGGTAACAACTAGCTTTAGCCTGCTCAAAACATAGAATAATCCCCGATGAGGACAGCCTGAGCACATGAGAGGAGGACGAGAGGGAAGATTGGGAGCCTCAGGAACTTCAGAGTCAAAAGAGAAGGATGTTGTAGCAGCAGGGTATAGTCTCCTCTTTGCTGCCAGAAGAAGATCGGGCCTTAGCTCTCCCACGCGGGGAGTTAAATCCTCATCTATTACTTTAACTCCCAATGCTTTGATCCCCTCTTCTAAAAAGGAATCACCTTCCTCCACCACCATAATCTTTTTCACCTCTTCGGCAAATCGAAAAATGATTTCCTTGGGCAAAGGGTAACTCATTCCCAACTTCAAAAAAGAAGGCTCTTCAAATACTTCTCTGGCGTATTGGTAACTAACTCCGTGGGTAATGATGCCCAGATCTCTACTGCCCCACTCTATTCGATTGACTTTTATCTGGCTGGACAGTCTCTCTAATCTATTTAATCTTTCTTCTACGAAAAGACTGCGTACTCGGGCATAGGCCGGGACCTGAACATATTTTTGTGGATTCTTAACGAAGAAAGGATCCTCTTTTTTCCTGACTGGCTGGCCTAAACGCACGATACCCTTTGCATGAGCAATCCTGGTGGTAATACGAAAAAGTACCGGCGTATCATATTCTTCAGAAATTTCCAGAGCCAGAGAAAGAAAATCCTTTGCCTCTTGACTGTCACTTGGTTCAATCAGAGGGATCTTAGCGAATTTGGCAAAGTTTCTATTGTCCTGTCCATTTTGAGAAGAATGCATCCCGGGATCATCTGCACTGATAATGACCAGACCTCCTTTTACCCCCACATAGGAAAGGGTCATCAAGGGATCAGCGGCCACATTTAAACCCACATGTTTCATGGCCACCATAGCCCTTACCCCAGTAAAGGAAGCCCCAATGGCTGTCTCCAGAGCTACCTTCTCATTAACTGACCACTCGACGTAAACTTCTTTGTATCTGGCTAAACTTTCCAATATTTCACTACTCGGGGTTCCTGGATAACCGGTGGCAACTCTAACCCCACTTTCATATGCACCCCGGGCTATAGCCTCATCACCGGAAAGTAGCGCTTTTTTTGCCACCATGCTCATAGTTCTCATCCTACCGGGAAAAGTCTTTTTCCCAGCTAAAACATTATACAAAAAGAAGGAGAAAATGCAAACAGATGCTTTTACTTAACTGATTGGGCTATCTT
>JBHIAL010000277.1:0-2507 GCA_046758525.1 bacterium | reverse complement strand
ATACGTTGTCTTTCTGTACTGACACACTCCGGCATACAAAGTTTGACTAGACCCTATACAAGCGTGATTATTTTTACTTTGTGGTGTTTGATTTCATGAAAATGCTCGAAATGCCCTCTACTTTTGCATATAAAGGGGTTTTGAAGAAGTAAATGTAAAAACAATGTCCCAATATAAGGAGGCATTTCGAGTGAGTGACAAAATACAAAGGAAATTAAGAAAACGCAAGCAAAGAATCCGATACCGGCTCCGCAAAAAATCCTGGCCTGAGCAAGCTGAGCCTATGCTCGCAGCCAGCAACATACACTATCAGATAGCCGATCGCGCCCGTGGCCTGGCTTATGGTGGTATCGGGGCTATACATCTTCTGGTAAGGCAAACTGGACTTGCAAAGGCCATCGATGAAAAGCTCCAACTGCTCAAACGACATCTGCCCTATTATGAATCGGATCATGTCTTTAACATCGCTTACAACATTTTGTGTAATGGTGATTGCCTTGAAGATATCGAACGATTAAGGAATGACGAGGTCTATCTGGATGCTTTAGGCACGCAGCGGATTCCTGACCCTACCACCGCAGGTGACTTTTGCCGTCGCTTTGACCAATCGGATGTAGAGGCCTTGATGGATATTATCAATGAGGTTCGCCCGGGTGTCTGGAAAAAGCAGCCAGAGCAGTTCTTCCAGCAAGCTATTATTGATGTCGACGGCATGATAGCTGAAACTACGGGCGAATGCAAAGAAGGCATGGATATCTCTTATAAAGGCATCTGGGGTTATCATCCCTTGGTAGTTTCCTTGGCCAATACGGCAGAGCCTTTATATCTGGTCAATCGTAGCGGCAATTGCACCAGCAGCGAAGGGGCAGCCAGATATATTGATCGGGCGATAGATTTATGTGATACCGCCAGTTTCAGCAATATACTTATCCGGGGTGATACCGATTTTAGTCAGACCCAGCACTTAGACCGTTGGGACGGGCGAGGAGCAAGGTTTGTCTTTGGCATTAACGCGATGCCAAACTTAATAGAGATGGCGGATAACCTGCCTGAGGGCCTGTGGGGGCCGTTTTTGCGTCCGGCCAAATATGAAGTCAAGACAGAACCCAGGTGTCGTCCTGCCAATGTCAAGGAGCAGATTGTACTACAGCGGCAGTATGAAAATATTCGTTTGCAATCTGAAGATGTCGCTGAGTTTGCCTATCGTCCGACAAAGTGCAATAAGACGTATCGCATAGTGGTTCTGCGAAAGAACTTGTCGGTGGAAAGAGGTGAAAAGGTTCTTTTTGATGACATACGATATTTTTTCTACATCACCAACGACTATAAATCCTGCCCGGCTGAGATTGTGCGTTTTGCTAACGGCCGCTGCAACCAGGAGAACTTAAACGAGCAGCTCAAGAATGGCGTCAAAGCGATGCGGATGCCGGTTGATAATCTGGTGAGCAACTGGGCATATATGGTGATGGCCTCTTTGGCCTGGACATTAAAAGCCTGGTTTGCTTTGCTGCTTCCGGAGGATGGACGCTGGAAAGAAAAGCATAAACGCCAGAAGCAGGCGGTTTTGAAGATGGAGTTTAAGAGGTTTCGCCAGGTGTTCATTCAGTTGCCCTGTCAGATAGTAAGGACGGGGCGAAAGGTAGTATATCGGCTGCTTTGTTGGAATCGCTGGTTGCCAATATTGTTTCGTGGCTTTTGGGCGTTGCGTTATTCATATGGATGACGAGCTGGTATAGCTTGAGGTCGTGGTACGGATGCCGCGATAATGATTAACCTTTTTTGCATACAGAAAGCCAGGATTTAATGAAGCAAAGACAACTTGGTAGAATCAATCAAACCGGTGAGCCGCCGGGCAGGTAAAGTCGTGTGCTTTAAAAATCCACAGCAATGTCACTTTCCTGCCTTAACAAATTCGCTTGTTTTGGGTCTAGTATCGAATTCTGGATTCTAGATTCTAGATTCTTGACGAGTATCCAGTATCGAGTATCGAGATGATGATTGATTATTTCGGGACCGGTAGGCCGAGCTCAGCGAGGACCTTCTTCATATCCTCCCAGACCCTTTTGCGGTTCTCCTCTGAGTAATTCCGCAGCAGATAGGCGGTGTGATACGTCGGCATAAGCTTTATAGGTGCTCTGCCGAGGCCGGCGTAGTATTCGTGGAATTGGCCCCGCAGTTGGCCAATCGACTTGTTGGTGTTTAACAAGGTTCTGGCTGCCGGAGCTCCCAGAGCAACAATAATCTCAGGATTTATTGTCTCAATCTGTCTTTGAAGGTAGGGAAAACAGTTTATTATCTCCTCAGCGCGGGGGTCGCGATTCTCCGGCGGACGACACTTTAAAATATTTCCTATGAAAACATCACTTCGTTTTAGTCCCATTGCCGCGATTACCTTATCCAGAAGCTTTCCCGCCCTTCCGACAAAGGGTCGGCCTTGCGCGTCTTCTTCGACTCCTGGCGCTTCTCCCACAAACATTATGCGGGCGTTTGGATTGCCCTCGCCGGGT
>JBHIAL010000276.1:0-2507 GCA_046758525.1 bacterium | reverse complement strand
ATGATGAACTGGGATGCATTGTAGTCTCAGACATAGATAATAAATTGCTCCTCGAGCTTCTCTCTGGAGCTCTCCCAGGTTCTGCCTAGGGAAATATGAAATAAAAAGAGATGATTCAATCTTCTCAAAAGGGCCCCACGATCTTCAGGAGTGCAAAGGATGGAGAAATATAAAGCTACTTTTTTAGTCTTTGGTTTAGTGATTTTTCAGATATTTCTGACAGGAGAGGAGCAATGAAGTTATTCTCGAAACTTATTTTAATAGCAATTTTATGTTTTGTTGTCATACCATCATATGCGCAAGATGTAAAAGAGGCGATTGTGAAAGTATATACGGTCTATAATAGACCTGATTACTATAATCCATGGCAGATGTACGGCTCAAAAATCCGTACTGGTTCTGGATCCATAATCGATGGAAAGCAAATCTTGACAAGTGCACATGTTGTAGCAGATCAGACCTTCATTCAAGTAAAACGCGCCGGTCAGGCAAGGAAATATACAGCAGTTGTAAAAATAGTTGCTCATGAGAGTGACCTTGCTATTCTTGAGGTTAGGGATGATTCATTTTTTTTAGGTGTTAAACCTCTCAAAGTTGGAGAACTACCAAGGCTCAGGGATAATGTAGTCGTTTACGGTTTTTCAAAAGGGGGTGATGAATTGGGTATTACCAAGGGTGTGGTATCAAGGGTCGAACATCAACTTTACACCCATAGCCAAGAATATTTATTAACATGCCAGATTGATGCAGCAATAAATCCAGGTAGTAGTGGAGGACCTGTGATAAAGGATGATAAAATAGTGGGGATAGCATTCCAAGCAGGAGAGGGAGAAAATATTGGTTACATGGTTCCTGCGCCTGTCATCAAGTATTTTCTAAAGGATATAGAAGATGGTAAATATGATGGAATACCCCTTATTGGAATGTCATGGCAGGAGCTGGAGAATCCCGACATTAGACAAAGATATAAGATGACCGAAGAACAAACAGGGGTACTGGTAATCAAAATTTATCCAGGTTCCCCTGCGAAAGACTTGCTAGAATCAGAGGATATAATTCTTTCAATTGATGGCAAGAATATAGAAAATGATGGGACAATAGAATTTAGAAGGGGTGAGAGGACATCGTTTGGATACTTGGTCCAGAATAAAGTTGTTAATGATATAGTTGAACTTCAAATCTTAAGAGATGGCCTGTTGAAAAATCTTGAAATTAAGCTAACCAAGACTTTGGGTGACTTCCATTTGGTGCCAAATGAGCAGTATGATACATCTCCAGTTTATTATATTTTGGGAGGTCTTGTATTTGAACCACTGACACTTAACTTTCTAAAAATGTGGGGAAGAAACTGGTATGATGATGCTCCACGAAATCTGGTCAATTACTATTACCGTGGAGAACCAACAGAAGACCGAAAAGAGGTAATACTTTTAGTTCAGGTTCTTGCAGATGAAGTGAATGTTGGCTATCACAACCGTGGGCACGAGGTGATCTCTGAAGTTAATGGTAGGAAAATTAAGGATATGAAGGATCTGATAAATGCGTTTGAAAGCAATAAGGACAAATATCACATTATAATAAATGAGGGGGAATATAAAATAATTTTAGATAGAGCTAAAGTTGAGGAAAGCACGCAGAGGATTTTAAAGAGATATAATATTGGTTCGAAAAAATTTTTGCCCTCCAGCCTTCTAAAAAGAGGGTGATTTTTGAGGAAAATTGAAAAATCGACCTATGAAACCCTCAACTGGTAAGGATTTTCATAGAGGAGGGCAAAAGAAAAAATAGGGTATCTGGAAATACAGCAATAAAGCTGATTTCCGAAGTTTGTGAAAGATACTAAAAAAACGGTAAGGAGGTAAAGGATGAGAGCAAGAAAACTGGTAATAGTAGGGACAGTTCTATTAATTTCTGCTTTTATACCTCTGTCATGGATGGAAGAAACAGGGGCAAAAGAAAAATCTTCCGAGAGTCTTTATACTTCCCTGGGTATCCAAAGAATCACTCCTCCTGTAGAAGCAATAGATTTTACCCTGGAGAACCTGAAGGGATCCCAGGTGAGTCTAAAGGATTTTGAGGGTAAGGTAGTTTTCCTCAACTTCTGGGCCACCTGGTGTGGTCCCTGTCGTGTTGAAATGCCGAGTATGGAGAAACTATGGCAGAAATTTAAGAAGGAGGACTTTGTGATTCTGGCGGTGGATCTTAGAGAGGGAAAGAAGAAGGTAAGCTCCTTTATGAAAGAGTTTGGCTTAACCTTTCCCGTGCTTCTAGATTCCAGGGGGGAAGTAGCAAGTACTTATGGAGTCAGGGCTATCCCCACCACTTATCTCCTTGATTCAGAGGGAAGGATAGTAGGCGGGGCCAGGGGAGCCAGAGATTGGGCAAGCGAGGATGCCTTTGACTTAATAGAGCATCTTCTATCAGAAACAAAGCCAGATTAAGGGAAAGAAAATCTAAAAAATGAGAATTTTATGGGTAATGTTTATTCTGGGTTTTCTTCATGGGCT
>JBHIAL010000275.1:0-2516 GCA_046758525.1 bacterium | reverse complement strand
ACTATCTCGAATAATATTCTACTATTAAAGGTAAATCAATTTCTTGATCTAGTTCTTCTGGAAGGGGAAATCGTTTTACCATTCCTTTGAGGGATTTCTTGTCTCTCTCCAGCCATCCTGTAAGGGTTTTCTTTTGAGAAACCTTTAGGATCTGTTTCATCAAGGGAAGCTTTTTACTCTTGTCTTTAACCTCAACCACATCCCCTTCCTTTATGAGATAAGAGGGGATATTCACTGCCCGGCCATTTACTAAAAAATGACCATGATTGACCAACTGTCGAGCCTGTGACCGGGAAAAACTGAATCCCAGTCGGTATACCACATTATCTAATCTTCGTTCTAAGAGTCGCAGAAGCTCTTCTCCGGTAATATTTGAAGATTTTTCTGCCATTCGATACCATCTCTTAAACTGACCCTCCAACATCCCGTATTTCCACTTCACTTTTTGCTTTTCTTTGAGTTGCTGACCGTATCGAGAAAGTCTCCTTCTCCCTCTAAAACGTGCAGGTTTTCTCTTTTCTAAACCACACTCATCCGTATAACACCTTTCTCCTTTAAGGAAAAGTTTAACATTTAACGTCCGGCATCTCTTGCATTTACTTTCTCTATCCCGTGCCAAATAATTCCTCCTTTGACTTTTCTCTGAGGACTAATTACACCTTCCTTTTCTTGGGAGGACGGCATCCATTATGGGGAATAGGGGTTGCTTCTTTAATCGAGATAACTCTTAATCCTGCGGCTTGCAGGGCTCTAATAGCAGTCTCCCTGCCGGATCCTGCGCCCTTTACCACCACCCTCACCCGCCCCAATTGAAATCCTTCCTTAGCCTTTTTGGCTACTTGTTCTGCTGTCTTCTGAGCAGCGAATGGAGTTCCCTTCTTTGTCCCCTTAAAACCTGCCTCTCCTGCTGAGGACCAACAAAGAACATCCCCGTTAAGATTAGTCATGGTAATAATGGTATTGTTGAAGGTGGAGTGAATGTAAGCCATTCCTTCTTCCACTTTAATTCTTTTCTTTTTCCTGGTAATTCTCTTTCTTTCCTTTGGCATTTCTGACTCCTATTTCGCTCTCGTCTTTCTGGATCCTACTGTCCTTCGCCGTCCCTTACGGGTTCTGGCGTTACACCTTGTTCTCTGCCCCCTTACTGGAAGTCCTTTCTTATGGCGAATCCCTCGGTAGCAACCAATGTTTATCAGTCTATTTATATCCGAGCTAATCTCTCTTCTCAGATCTCCTTCTATTTTGTAACCACTTTCTATAATCCTGCGGAGTTTATTTACCTCCTCTTCAGTTAAATCCTTCACCCTGATGCCGGAGTCAACTTTAGCCTCTGAAAGAATCTCTTCCGACAACGACCGTCCAATTCCAAAAATAGCGGTTAGCCCTAAATTTACCTTTTTATTAGACGGAAGTTCTACTCCGGCAATTCGAGCCATCTTGATCTCCTTTTATCCTTGACGCTGTTTGTGCTTGGGGTTCTCGCAAATAACCCGCACAACTCCCTTTCTTCTAACTATTTTACATTTTTTGCATAATTTTCTTACCGAAGATCTAACCTTCATTTACCCTTGCCCTCTCTATAGACAATCCTACCCCGGGAGAGATCATAGGGAGAGATCTCCAAGCTAACCCTGTCGCCCGGAAGTATTCTAATAAATCTCATCCTCATCTTCCCGCAAACATGAGCTAAAACCTTACGACCGTTAGGCAGCTCTATTCTAAAAGTAGCATTGGGTAAGGTTTCAACAACAATCCCCGAAATCTTTATCAGGTTTTCCTTAGCCATCCGATCTCTCCCAATTAGTCAACACCTTCAACCTTCCATCTACAATGGCTACGCTATGTTCAAAATGAGCAGACAGACTCCCATCCGCTGTTATCACTGTCCATTTATTAGGTAACACCTTAACTTCGGCTCCTCCCTGGTTAACCATAGGTTCAATAGCCAGAACCATTCCCTCTTGCAGTTTCTCCCCCTGACCAACCCGGCCAAAATTTGGAACCACCGGATCTTCGTGAAGTGCCTCTCCGACGCCATGCCCAAATAGAGTCCTTACCACTGAATAGCCATGTCGTTCTACATACCGTTGAATGGCAAACGAGACATCTCCAACTCTATTTCCTATCCTTACCTGCTTTATTCCTTCATAGAGTGCCTTTTTAGTAACCTCGATAAGCCTTTCCTTCTCGGCCGAGATCTTCCCTACAGGGAAAGTCATGGCCGCATCAGCATAGAAGCCGTCTAATTGAACCCCTACGTCAATGCTTACAATGTCTCCTTCTCTTAACTCACGACTGGAGGGTATCCCATGGACTACCTCCTCATTCACGGAAATGCAGGCCTCCGCAGGATATCCTCTGTATCCCTTGAATGCAGACCTGGCCCCTTTTTTTCCTATAAAGTCTCCGATCCTTCTATCCAGCTTGAGGGTAGTAGTAGAGGGCCTTACTTGATTTTGAAGGCCTTGAAAAATCTCAGCTACTATTTCTCCACTTTTTTCAATAGCTCTGATCTT
>JBHIAL010000274.1:0-2532 GCA_046758525.1 bacterium | reverse complement strand
TCATTGTTGCCGTTATTCTGGATAGGATGACAAGGTATGTAGGACAAGTTAAAAAAGGAAGGAGGTGATGGGCTTTATTTATTTTTGTGCAAAAAAATCTTTGGAAAGGAGTAAAAAATGCGATTAAAAAGTAGTTTAGTTAAAAAAATATTAATAGGGGCGGTTTTACTCTGTCTTGTTCTTGGTCTATCTGCAGGGCCTTTGTTAGCCGAGAAAAGGGTCATAAAGATAGGTTGGGTTGCCTGGTCAGAAACCGAGCCTGTAGCATATCTTCTAAAAAATGTTTTTGAGGATATGGGATACGAGGTTGAGCTCCTTTTGAGCGATATAGGAGTTGTGTATACAGGTGTAGCAGGTGGTGATTTAGATATAGGACTTGAAGCCTGGCTTCCCCTAACTCATGAGGCCTATTGGGATAAGTTCTCTACCGAGATTATACTCCTCCCTATGTATGAGGGTGCAAGATTAGGATGGGCTATTCCCGATTACATTCCCAAAGATGTATTATCTTCGGTAGAGGATATGGGTAAAGCCGAGGTTAAGGAGAAGTTAAAAAACCAGGTCATAGGTATAGACCCTGGTGCAGGCCTAATGCAGCACTCTGAGTTAATGATAAAAGAGGGGTATCCTGAGCTTGAAGGCTACACGCTGGTAGAGGGAAGCGGTGCAATGATGCTAGGAGCTCTCAAGAGGGCTATTGCAAGAAATGAGTGGATAGTGACAACCAACTGGGCACCTGATATATCGTGGGCCTCAGTTTCTAAAGCAGCAGGTGGACCTGGACTTCGCTGGCTGGATGAACCAAAGAAAATCTTAGGAGGGGAAGAGTTTGTCGCGGTTATAGTAGGTAGAAAATTTTATGAGGACCTTCCTTCTGATATAACTGGATTTTTGAGTAGAATGTGGTTTGATATGGACGAGATTCTTGCCATGATGGCCTATGTGATAGGAGGTCTCACTACCGAGGAGGCAGCTCAAAAATACATAGAGGGTAATCCTCTTAAGATAAACTACTGGAAAACAGGGGAAAGCTCTTCTTAGCCAATTCCTCCATTACCCTCCACCTCTATAGGGTGGGGGGTAATGGAAATTAATAAAGTATGAACAAATTAGCTCCTTTTCTATCTGAAAATGTAATTGAAGAAATTCATATCCGGAGCTTAGAACTACTGGAAAAAGTAGGGGCAGTTTTTCCCTCCTCGAAGGTAAGAGAAATTCTTCAAAAGGGAGGAGCGATAACTAAAGAGAAGAGTGAGCTGGTACGTTTCCCTCCCCAGCTGGTAGATCACTATTTAAGGCTATGTCCATCAGAATTTGTGGTAAAAGCTCGCAGTCCTGATAAAAGTATTAGGATAGGAAAAAGCTCTCCAGTTCTTGCTCCAGGATACGGTGCCCCTTTTATTTTTGAGCTAAACCAGGGTAGAAGAAGAGGAAAAATAGAGGATTTAATAAATTTTATTAAACTAACCCATCTATCTGGTGAACTGGACTGTTCAGGAGGGGTAATTGTTGAACCTCAGGATATGCCAGCAACTACACGGCATCTTGATATAGTAAAAGCCCTAATAGTCTACTCTGATAAACCTTTTATGGGAGCTGTAGCAGGAAAGGAGGCAGCTCTTGATACCTTAGAGATGGCATCTTTTATATGGGGAGGAGAATCTGAACTTAAAAGAAATCCTGGAGTTTTAGCTCTGATTAATCCCCAGAGCCCCTTATCATACGATCCCAACACATTGGAGGCACTTATAGAATATACTGCCTTTGGGCAACCAGTAATAATTACTCCCCTAATTTCGGCAGGGGTATCTGGCCCGGTTACTCTCCTTGGAACAATAATTCAACATAATGCTGAAGTATTATCTGGGGTGGTGTTGGCTCAAATGATCCGGGAAGGATCACCAGTTATCTATGGGGCAGCTTCTACCTGTGCCGATATGAGAACTGGAGGAACGGCTATAGGGGCACCGGAATCCTCTATTTTAACCTCGGTTTTTTCTCAAATGGCTTCTTTTTATAACCTTCCCTCAAGGGGAGGTGGAGCTCTCACTGATTCTAAAATTCCAGATGCTCAAAGTGGTTATGAAAAGATGATGTCCCTTATGAATACTTTTATAAGTGGTATTGATTTTGTGCTTCATTCTGCAGGTATCCTGGATTCCTACCTCACTATGTCATACGAGCAATTTGTTATTGATATAGAAATGATCAAAATGGTCAAAAGATTCTTAAGCAGAATAAATATCTCTCCAGAAAGATTTGCAGTAGATGTGATCAAAAAGGTAGGTCCTGGTGGACATTTTCTTGATACAGAACATACCAGCAAGTATTTTAAAGAGGAGCTATTTTTACCCCGATTAGGTAACAGAGAAACTTATCGAACGTGGAAATCGCAAGGTTGCCAGGATACCTTGGCAAGAGCAAATCAGCTGTATAAAGAAATACTGGAGGAATATCAACAACCAAAGATAGAAGCAAATTTGCAAGAGAAAGTTGAAGAATTTGTTGAAATGAGAAAAAAGAGTTACAGAA
>JBHIAL010000273.1:0-2534 GCA_046758525.1 bacterium | reverse complement strand
ACATCAAAGACCCCCTGAGTTTGAATAAAATCGCAGCCAGCTTTAATTTTCTTAGCTAATCTTATAGATCTAAACTCGTAGGGGTCTGCGTAAGGATTTTCCACTGCTCCAATGTAAAGCTGAGGTGGGACGGTTAAACTATCCCCACCCAGGAATTTTTTCTCATCTCGCATGCTTTTTAAAGCTTGAATGAGCCCAATAGCATCAAGGTCATAGACATTTTTTGCCTGGGGATGGCTACCAAATTTCTGATGGTCTCCGGAAAGGCAAAGAACATTTTTAATTCCCAGAGCCGCTGCCCCTAGAATATCGCTCTGGATAGCTAGTCTGTTTCTATCCCGGCAGACCATCTGAATGACAGGTTCTACCCCCATCTGGGTAAGGATGATACCGGCCGCTATGCTGGACATTCGCACAATGGCTGTTTGGTTATCAGTGATGTTTACCGCATCTACATAATCTTTAAAATAGAGAGCCTTCCTCTTAATTACTTCGGCATCTGCTCCTTTGGGAGGTCCGAGCTCCCCGGTCACCGCAAACTCACCACTGTCTAGTATTATTTTTAGATTACTATTGGCTTTTACTGAAGAAACCGGAGTTTTAGCCTTTTCACTCTCCTTTTTTTTTGAAGTAGCCATCTTTTTGCTTTGTGGTTTACGTATATTGAGTTTTCTTGGTCCCCCATCCCTGGAGGTTGACCAATCCTTAGCCGTAATTATCTCTTCTAATCTGTCAAGTTCCCCCCACTTACTTAAGCGATCGATTATCAGTTGCCAGGCACAATCAATGTCGGGATCAATTTCACATTTTCCGTTTTCAGAGCCCCCGCAGGGCCCGTTAAGTAGACTTTTGGAACAACGGGAAATGGGACATATTCCTCCCGTTTTATCCAGAAGACACTCCCCGCATAGCTGACATCTTTCTTCAAATTGCCCAAAACGGATAATATCGCCTAAGAAGAGGGTATTTACCCCGGGATAGACTATTTTATCTATGGACTCACTCACCGCCTGGACTCCATTACCGCAGGCAAGTACCAGGATAGAGTCAGCCTTAGCGAGCTTATCTTTATTTTCCCGAAAATGCTTTTTATTCTCCAGGATATGACAGGCAGGATCTAATACTACCCAACCGGAGACCTTTTTTCCCGCCTCTTCCAGTCTTTTTTTCATCTGCTTCACTTCTTCCTCTCCCCCGGTCTTGCAGAGAGTAGCGCATAGATTGCATCCACAGATGAAAACTCCATTGGACTTTTCTAAAAAACCGACTATTTCTTCAAATGGTTTTTGTTCAGTAATTATCATCCTTGGCTCTCCTTTTTATCTCGGTGGAAGGCTCACTGAAAATTTGCTTTCCTTCTCGGATTTTCTCTCGTGCCCGACTAATCACCTCTATCCTGCGGCTCATTTTTTGCCCTTAGCTTTCTCAAGAAGATGCTTTACGCGACTTAGTAACTCATTCGGTTGAATAGGTTTGTCTACATAGGCATCCGCAGGAAGTGGAGCTTCCCCGGGTTCAGACAGAACTTTAGCATTCATCTTTTCTGACAGGGCGGTGAGCACTAAAATAGGAATGTCAGAATACTCCGGACTTCCCTTCAATTCTCGGCAGAGAGTAGCACCATCCTCTTTAGGCAGGAGCAAATCTAAAATAATCAACTCCGGTTTTTTCTTCTTTACTTCTTTAAGGCCCTCTTCGCCGTCAAAAGCAGATCTTACCTGATAAGATTTACTCTCCAAAGTTATCTTTAAGGCCTCAACTATATCGGGATCGTCATCAATTATAAGAATTTCAGCGGCTTTGTTCATTTTTCCCAGTCCTTTTTTCTATTAGGAAGCTTTTTCTAAAAAATTCCTCAAGGATTTTTATTCCACCCCTAGAAGCTGGAGCCTCTAAGCTGCCAAAATGGACAAATTCGATTTCTGACTTTCATTATAACAAGTGCGAAACAGATGTCAATTTGAGAATTCTGAATTGACTATTTTCCTGAAATTAATATATTGACAGGGGTTGAAGATTTTATTTTGTCTGGTAAGTGTCTCGGAGTACTGGTATGTTAATATTATTCCTCTTCACGGTGATAGTGATCTCCCTATCCGGGGTGATGATGCCTGGCCCGGTGTTTGCTGTAACCGTAACCAAAAGCTATAAATCGGCGACGGCTGGCTCATTAATAGCTGTAGGACACGGAATAATAGAGTTTCCTTTGATGTTCTTGATATATCTTGGTCTTTCCAATTTTTTTAAATTGGCTCCGGTTCAGATCTTCATAGGTATAGCCGGTGGACTGATGCTAATTTACCTGGGGGTTGACATGATAAGATTTCGAGTAGATATCAAGCAAGAAAGGAAAGATCCTTCCTATAGTTCAACAGTGGGGGGACTCATTACCACTACCGCCAATCCTTATTTCTTTTTGTGGTGGGCAACCATCGGGTCGGCGCTTATCCTTAAGTCTGCTATGTTCGGAGTAATAGGATTTATTTCGATGGCGACAGTACACTGGTTCTGCGATTTTGGGTGGTATTCTTTGG
>JBHIAL010000272.1:0-2538 GCA_046758525.1 bacterium | reverse complement strand
CAGTTATCCTGGCTCATAGGGTTAATCATGGCAGCAAAGTTTTGGTAGCCAAGACTCTTCACCCGGAATATCGTCAGGTTCTCACTACCTATATAGAGAAAACCTTAGGCCTATCTATAATAGAGATAGACTACGAGAGTGGGGCAACTGATCTTACTAAATTAGAAGAAAAGATAAGTAAAGATACTAGCTGCGTGGTTGTCCAGAATCCTAACTTTTTTGGTTGTTTAGAGAAAGTTAATGAGATAGAAGAAATTAGTCACCAGGTTGGTTCTTTGTATATTGTCTCGGTAGATCCCATATCCTTAGGGCTACTTATTCCTCCGGGAGATTACAATGCAGACATAGCCGTGGCAGAAGGACAAGTCTTGGGAGGTAAACTTGATTTCGGAGGACCTTATTTAGGAATTTTTACCTCCAAGAAGGAATTTTTGAGAAAAATGCCCGGGAGAATAGTAGGGGAGACCACTGATAAGAAGGGAAGAAGAGGATTCGTCTTAACCTTGCAAACGAGGGAGCAGCATATACGTAGAGAACGGGCGACCTCCAATATCTGTACCAACCAGGCTTTGAACGCTTTAAGAGCTGGCATATACCTATCCACCCTGGGAGAGGAAGGGTTGGCTAAGGTAGCTAATCTCTGTCTGCAAAAATCACATTATGCCGCTAAGAGAATTTACCAGATTCCTGGATTTGAACCCACCTTCAGGAGCCCCTTCTTTAAAGAATTTGCGGTAAGATGTCCCATCTCATCTCAAAAGATAAATAAATTGCTCTGGGATAATAAGATCCTGGGGGGATTTGATTTGGGGAAATTTTATCCCGAATTGGAGAATTCCTTATTGTTCTCGGTAACTGAAAAGCGAACCAGAGAGGAGATCGATAAACTCACCCTGTTCTTGGAAGATATGGTATGAGAGAGCCTTTAATATTTGAGAAAAGCAGAAAGGGAAGAAGGGGATGTTCACTTCCTGCGTGTGACGTAGACAAAGAGAATCTAGAAAAACTAATTCCTAAGAAATATCTGCGCCAGGGCGGTTTAGGCTTGCCCCAGGTAAGTGAGCCCGATGTGGTTCGTCATTTTGTACGGCTATCTCAGCAAAATATGGGGATAGACACAAATTTTTATCCCCTGGGATCCTGCACTATGAAATACAATCCTAAGATAAACGAGGATATGGCCCAGCTACCCAGCTTTACCAGAGTTCATCCCTATCAGCCTCAGGCTAGTGTACAGGGAACCCTGCAACTCCTTTATGAAATGGAAAAGCTTTTATGTGAGATATCCGGAATGGATAGAGTATCACTACAGCCAGCCGCGGGAGCTCATGGCGAGCTTACTAGTTTAATGATGATAAAGGCTTACTATGAGGATAAAAAAGAGCATCGAGATACCGTCCTTATACCAGACTCTGCTCATGGGACCAATCCCGCCAGCTCTCGTCTCTGTGGGTTTCGGACCGTGGAGGTAAAATCGAATCAAGATGGAGGGATAGATTTAGATGACCTAGAAGGAAAGATGAGTGAAAGAGTAGCTGCTTTAATGCTCACCATTCCCAACACCCTGGGTCTATTTGAGAGAAATATCCTCGAGACTGCCAGGATTGTCCATGCTAAGAAAGGTTTTCTTTACCTTGACGGGGCCAATCTAAATGCCCTCTTAGGAATAGTTAAACCATCTGATTTGGGGATAGATATAATGCACTTTAATCTCCACAAGACTTTTTCCACCCCTCATGGAGGAGGGGGCCCCGGTTCAGGACCGGTAGGAGTAAAAGAGAAGCTCGCTGCCTATTTACCTTTACCAACGGTAGAAAAAGATAAGAAGGGTTATTATCTTGGCTATGATAGAGCCAGGTCTATAGGAAAAGTGAGATCTTTTTATGGGAATGTCGAGGTAATCATAAAAGCATACTGTTATCTAAGATCTTTGGGGAAAGAAGGATTAAAGAAGATAAGCCATAATGCTGTCTTGAATGCCAATTATCTCATGAAAAGACTAAAAAAGCACTTCTTTCTTCCCTACGATCAACCCTGTATGCATGAGTTTGTTCTCTCGGGAGTAGATGGAAAGATGAAGGATGTAAGAACCCTGGACATTGCTAAACGTCTTTTGGACTTCGGGTTTCATCCTCCTACTATATATTTTCCCTTAATAGTGAAAGAAGCCTTAATGGTTGAGCCTACCGAGACCGAGTCCAAGGAAACCCTGGATGCCTTTATCTCTGCTATGATTCAAATTAGAAAAGAGATAGAAGAGGATCCTTCTTTGCTTAAAGAAGCTCCTCATAATTTGTCCATTGGGCGGCTGGATGAGGTAAAGGCAGCTAAAGAGCTAAAGCTAAGATGGGAAGAAAAAAAGAGTGGCGATTGATTGAGTCTGGCTATCTAGATGCCTATACCAATATGGCTATAGACGAGGCCATATTCGCCATGAGAGAAAAACTCGGCCTTCCTGCTACCCTTCGATTCTATAGCTGGAAGCCAGCAGCTATCTCCATCGGCTACTTTCAGAGAATAGAAGATCCTTCCTTAGAA
>JBHIAL010000271.1:0-2558 GCA_046758525.1 bacterium | reverse complement strand
ATTTTATCATATGGGTACAGCGAGGTTTTCCTTTTTTTTGACGGTGGATCTAGGTCAAATGGGTGCACGACATATTTGTGGGTAAATAATCTAGGCAGTACACCTGTCTGCCCAATAATCCTCCCATCTGCTACCATTAAATTGGCAAGTCCTCAAAGATAGTATAGTATTAGCTCCATCTACTGTCCATCTCATCCCGCTCTGTTTCAATCTATGGGCAATAACACTTTTGCATCCAGCCTCCACCACACCTGAACCGATAAATAATCCCTCATCTCTGAATTCTCTATAACGCATTCTCCTTTTGTTATTCTCAAAATATCCTATCTCTTGACGAATCTTTTCTTCCTCTTCTTCAGATTCAGCTCTTAAACTTCTCAATGAGTCTAAGAGTGATTCGATATCTCCGTTCTCAAGCTCTAAGTGACGCTCCTTTACCCATTTCGCAGTTCCCTCGGCCTCTATTCCATAGAGAAGTTTCCCTAAATCCCATATATGCTCACGGGCATGATAAAGGTCAACAATTTGTATTGCACTATAAAAATGTTCATCTGCTATATTCCATATCCATTTCGCACCATCACCAATAACAACAACCTTTTCTGCCGATTGAATCCCTCTCATCGTCGCCTCAGCAAATATTCTTTGACCGAATAACTCTGCATTTTCAATAGCACCGGTATAAGTAGTTGAGTGAGGATCGCGAATAGGATTGCCTTGCTTGTCCCGAGTACTCTGGGTAAAGCAACACCCAAGTTTTGCTTCCTTCCATCCTTTTAAAGTAGGAACTGCTGTGCCATCTATGGCCACATACAATATCGGAATCGGTTCCATCGAAATTACTTTACCACTGAGGGCTTCCCTACACCATTGTCTTTCAACTTTCAAAATCTCCTCACCAATGCTCTCTGAAACGCGTTCGACCGACTTTGTGTTAAGCTCAATACCAGCAAGCTCTTCTATTAAGTTTTTCCCTCTCTTAAAGGGATGATGAGCTCCAACAAGCCCCATCATTCTTCTGACCCCTGGAGAGAAAGATGTCGCTACAATATCAAGCTCTTTATCCTTAGGGCATATCCCCTCATTACATTCATCACAATAGTAATAACTTCTCTTCACATTTATTCTTGATAAAACAGTATGTATCTTCTTGTAGCGGTACTCGATAAAATCTTTCTCTTCCCCACATTCACAGGAAAGTTTTCGACCGCGGTACGCACCTCCATCTGAATTGATAATTCTTTCCAGTAACTTTCCACCCATTTCATGCATGGATAAACGAATGGCAACCTCCAAAGCTCCCAAATCAAAATCCCCCTCTTTCTCCTTCTCTCGAAAGGCTCTTGCGAGTAGCGTGTTTATCTCTTTCAGGATTTCTTCTTGGATTTGCTCAGTGATTTTTTTTTAAGCTCCTCTATCTCTGATTTAGCGTTTTCCGTCGGTAGTGGACTCAGCTCACAAATCTTCTCATTTACACTCACAAGTTCTCTAATAAGTTGTTGAAACCGATGATAATTATTAACTTCCCTACGATATTTTTCTAATTCGGGACCAACTTTAAGATGTTTCCCTATTGATTTTCCTTTTTGTTTTGCCGTGTAAACATAATAGGGACCTTTAAGTACAGGCATTTCTTTCCCTTTGTGTTTAACAGGAACAAACTGTTGAGAGACAGAGCCACGGCGCATATCACCGATTTTGATAATCTCCATTTTTAACGACTCTCTTTTTTTTTCTAATTCTTCTATTTTTCCCATGTTTCACACCTCTGTATTATTGTATTTCTACAATAATATTTTAGTGTGAAAAAAAGAAAATGTCAACTTCTACCTACATTTTTGTCGCAGACCCGGGGACAGTCCCCTTATTCAAGAACTGATCCCAATTTGTTAAAATAAGAAGCCAATGAAAATAATCGACTGGAAGCTCTGCCTGGTTGCTGATTCAGAAGCATCAGAAAGAAAAAACATCTTATCTGTCATCAAAGAAGCCACTGGGGAAGGGGTTACTCTTGTTCAATTAAGGGGAAAAAAACTAAAGACCAGAGAATTTCTCGATTTAGCTCTGAAAGCATCAGGATTTTTAAGGGCGAAAAACATTCCTCTCATCATTAACGACAGGGTTGATATAGCTCTATCCTGTAATGCAGCAGGTGTACATCTCGGACAGCAAGATTTGCCTCTTTTATACGCAAGGAAAATCTTAGGCGAAAAAAAATTGATCGGTATCACTATAAATACAGTGAAAGAGGCCATGGTGGCCGAAGAAGGAGGAGCGGATTACTTGGGTG
Source organism: bacterium (assembly GCA_046758525.1). Taxonomy (GTDB): domain Bacteria; phylum Aerophobota; class Aerophobia; order Aerophobales; family AE-B3A; genus AE-B3B. The sequence continues at coordinate 268 of JBHIAL010000271.1, read as the reverse complement.
CTGGACCGGTATTCTTAACCACTACTAAAGAAGAGCTAAACCCGGTCCTTGGCTTAGAAGGACTAAGGGCCCTTAAAGAAAAAGTCAAAATACCCATTCTGGCCATTGGTGGAATAAACCCGGATAATGCTGGCGATGTCATTGCTACCGGAGTGGAAGGCATTGCTGTTGTCTCAGCCATTCTGGGAGCGGAAAATGTACGGAAAGCTACAAGAGAATTAATTGAAGCAATAAAGACAAAATTATATGAAAATTTATTATTGGTTTT
>JBHIAL010000270.1:0-2559 GCA_046758525.1 bacterium | reverse complement strand
TTGGTTGATAAATTTAACTCTGACTTTGGAAAAGAAATCAGTTATCTTAAAGTTGTTACTTTCAAGTTGTACTCTTATAGCTTTGAGGCAGCTCTTAGAGTAAATGGCGTGGAGTGGCTCAAAGCCCCTGTTTCCCTGGGGAATTATTACCTCATAATCCCCGCTTTCCTCTATCATAAATTTTATCAAATCAGGATTGATAAAGGGCATGTCACAGGCAAAGAAAAAATTATGATAATTTTTTGAATAGATTAATCCAGAATATATGCCAGCCAACGGACTACGACCTTGGGTCGGATCTTTTACCACCTTTACCCTCAGAAATTCAAAGTCTTTGGGAGAATTTGTCACTATGAGAATCTGCGAGAAAATAGGATTGATCACCTTAATAATATGTTCAATGATGGTGCCACCGTTTATCTTGAGAAGTGCCTTGTTCAATCCTATCCGGATATTTTCTCCTCCGGCAAGTATTATTCCCGTCATTCTTAAGTTCACTTTGCCCTGGAAAGCCTTCATTATTCTGCCGGTTAGGCCGCTCTTTCCAGTAGATAATCTCCCAGTTGCCATAAAGCCTCTCCGGCTTCAGAATCCTCCACGGTTTTTAGTTGGGCTTTGGCCTTAATGACATATTCTTTTGCCCGTTGAAGGGAGAAACTAATGGTTTCATATCTTTTAAGCAGATCAATCACTTCTTCTCGGTCTCGGTCAAAGAGATTGGTTAATCCCCGCCGGTCCTTTTTAGAGGCCCTCCTTACTAGATAAATCAGAGGCAGAGTCATTTTACCCTGCTCGATATCTTTGTAGGTTGATTTTCCCGTCTTATCCGGAAGAGCGGTTAAATCCAGACAATCATCGATGATTTGAAAGGCCATGCCAAAATTAAGGCCGTAGCTGGTTAGACCTTTACGAGCCTCAGGAGCCATCCTGGCAAGAGTAGCTCCTACTTGGCAGCAGGCTGACATAAAGGAAGCAGTCTTTTTTTTGATGATCCTCAGGTAATCTTTCTCACTCAGATACAGGTCGTAGCACCTCTGGGTCTGGATTACTTCCCCTTCCCATATCTGTCCCGTGGTTGAAGAGATCACCGACAATATCTGGGGAATCTCTAATTCGGCTAGAAGCGAAATGGCCTTGAAATAAAGATAATCTCCCGTGAGTACGGCAGATTTATCATCCCACCTGGCGTTAAGGGTAGCCTCATTTCGTCTTATGCTTGCTCCGTCCAGCACATCATCATGAACTAGAGTAGCGGTATGAATTAGTTCTATGGCGGCGGCCACAGGAATAGCCTTTTCATCCCAATGATTGCCTATTCGAGATGAAAGTAGAACGAGAGATGGTCTTAATCTTTTGCCGGGACTGTTCAAAAGGTGTCGGTTAATTTCCAGAATGAATGTATTCTTTGCTGCCAATAATTGCCGCTTCAGTTCTACTTCCATTAATTGTAGGTCCTTTTTTATAGGCGAATAAATTTCATCCAGTTTCACTAAGTATCCTCCCATCTACATTCTTTCCCAAAACCTTTGACGAGGGACCAGAGGTCAATAACGACCGGGCTAGAGGGACATATAGAAAAGCAAGGATGAGCAACAGCAATAGAGCGTCTTTTCCCGCGAGGCTGCCTACCCGTATCCCTTGCCAGGCATAGGCCGTAATCAATAAAATCCCAGTTAGACTGTGTATTCTTATCATAGTCAGGTTGGCCGGCATCATCTTTAGGGGATGGTCATAATTTTTCCTCAATATTTTTATTGACCGGTAGACCAAGGGTGCTCCCCCTAGCACAATGAGCGCCGTCAAAGGTACAATTCTAGCCACTACTGCTCCGATCATAACCATATAGGCGAGGATTAGACTTATAATGTACAACTTAACTCCGGCCGCCTTTCCATATCTAGCAATCAGAGTTAGCTTCCCTCCTTTTCTATCCTCATCATAATCAGGAATTTCGTTTATGACGATCATTGAAAAGAGCATTATTCCTAAGGGAAGAGTTGCCCAGAAAGCCTCCCAGGAAAGGCTTTGTGTTTGAACAAAATATGAGCCCAGACCAATGGTGCTGCCAAAGTTTACTAAAAGGCCCATCTCTCCCCAGCCTCGGAAGGCAAACTTTACAGGAGGTGCCGTATAAAAATATGAGCAAAACATGCCAAAGACTCCAAAGGCCAGGATAGGCCAACCAATCTTAACCGTAAGATAGAGACCAATGAGAATAGTTACCAGATAGCCGAGAAGAAAGGCCCTCACCAAATCCTTTGCCTTAATCAGACCGCCAGTTAAGACGCCGCTTCCCCCAGCGTAGGGATTCTTTTCGCCCGGCTTTAAAGCGTCAATAGAATATTTATAATCATAGTATTCATCAGTCATATTCAGAGCTGCATGATTACTGATGACCCCTATCAATACCAATCCAAAATACCACCAGGAAAACTTCCCGGTAGAAACCCCGGCCACCACTGCCCCCAATATAGCTGGAAGAAAACTGGGGGGTATAAAATGGTATCTAATCGCTTGCCACCGGATACTTATTCTGGTTCTTTCTTGAGCTATGGGAAC
>JBHIAL010000269.1:0-2566 GCA_046758525.1 bacterium | reverse complement strand
CTCATCTTCTGGTTAATAGATTGAAAAAGAGGATTAGCTATGAGAAAGATTAGAAAAATTGTTTTAGCCTATTCCGGAGGATTGGATACCTCAGTAATCCTTTGCTGGCTCAAGGAAAAATACGGGGCAGAAGTCATTACTTATACCGCTAACCTGGGACAGGGTCAATCACTTGACTTTATAAAGGAAAAGGCTGAGAGAACAGGGGCTGCCAAAGCTTATATAGAGGATCTCAGGGAGGAGTTCTGTGAGAAGTATGTTCTTCCAGCTCTGCAGGCAGGAGCTCTTTATGAGGGGAAGTATCCTCTGGCCACAGCCCTGGGACGTCCACTCATCGCTAAAGGACTAGTGGAGCTGGCTGAAAAAGAAAGAGCCCAGGCTATTGCTCATGGATGCTCAGGAAAAGGAAACGACCAAGTAAGATTTGAAGTAACGGCACGAGCATTAAATCCTGAAATTATCATTCTGGCTCCCCTACGAGAATGGGAATTAAGCTCAAGAGAAGAAGAAATACGATATGCCCGACAGCACAGCATTCCCGTGGAGGTGAGCGAGGAATCCCCTTACTCCATTGACAGAAACTTATGGGGAGTAAGCATTGAATGCGGAATTTTGGAGGATGCCTGGCAGGAGCCCCCAGCAGGAGCTTATGAGATAACTCGCCCTCCTCAAAAAGCGCCGGATGAACCTGCCTACCTAGAGATTGAACTCAAGGAGGGGGTTCCTTCAAAGTTAAATGGTAAAACCCATCCATTGGTTAATCTAATAGGGGAATTGAACAGAATAGGGGGAGTAAACGGTGTCGGGCGGATTGATATGGTAGAAAATAGAGTGGTGGGGATAAAATCAAGGGAGATTTATGAGGCCCCTGCTGCTGTGATTCTTCACTGTGCCCACAGGGAGCTTGAGAAGTTAACCCTGGATCGGGAAACTCTCCATTTTAAGGAGGTCATTGCCCAAAAGTATTCTGAACTTGTCTACAATGGACTCTGGTACTCCCCCTTACGTAAAGCTCTGGATGGATTCATCTGCCAAACTCAAAAAGTGGTATCTGGCCAGGTTAAATTAAAACTTTACAAAGGCAGTTGTGAAGTGGTAGGAAGAAGATCTCCTTATTCCTTATACGATAGAGATCTTGCTACCTACGGTAAGGAAAGCATTTTCAATCAAAAGGCGGCTCCAGGATTCATCCATATCTGGGGACTACCTCTAAAAACAATGGGTAAAACAAGGAAAAAATGATTTCCCGCTACACTCTTCCCAGAATGGAAAAAATCTGGAAGGAGGAGGAAAAATTTGGGCTCTGGCTCAAAATAGAGATTCTTGTCTGCCAGGCTTGGGCTGAGCTGGGGAAAATCCCCCAGGAGGCAGTCAAAAAGATAGAAAAAGATGCAGCTTTCGATATCAATCGAATAAAGAAAATCGAAGAAAAGGTCAAGCATGACCTCATAGCTTTCCTTACCAGTGTAGCCGAACACCTTGGTTCTGAGGCCCGCTATATTCATTTTGGACTTACCTCCTCCGATGTGGTGGATACAGCTCTTGCTCTTCAGATGAAAATGGCAGGTGAGATAATCATCCAGGATTTAGAGAAACTAACCACGGTTTTAGAAAAAAAGGCCCGAGACTACAAAGGGACTTTGATGATGGGAAGAACTCATGGAGTTCATGCAGAACCCATTAGCCTGGGTTTGAAGTTCGCTCTCTGGTACGAGGAGACCAAAAGAAATTTAGAGCTAATGCGCCGGGCTAAAGAGATTATCTCCTGTGGTAAAATTTCAGGAGCAGTGGGAACTTATGCTCATCTTGATCCTCGAGTGGAGGAATATGTTTGCCGCAGGTTAGATCTTACCCCCTGCTCGATCTCCAGCCAGATAATTCAGCGAGACCGTCATGCACAATATCTTTCTGCTCTAGCCATCATTGCCTCATCTTTAGGTAAATTTGCCCTGGAAATTAGAGGTCTGCATCGAACCGAGATAAGAGAAGCCGAAGAGGGGTTCGGCAGGGAACAAAAAGGGTCTTCCGCTATGCCTCACAAACGTAATCCCATAGTATGTGAGAGAATCTGTGGTCTGGCTCGCCTGGTGAGGAGTAACCTGCAGACTGCTCTAGAGAATATCGGTCTCTGGGGAGAACGAGACATTTCCCATTCCTCTTCCGAGAGAGTGATAATTCCCGATTCCACCATCCTGGTAGATTATATGCTAACAAAACTTATTGAGGTTCTAAATAACCTTTTTATTTATCCTGAACATATGAAAAAAAACATGGCCAAATCGAAAGGACTGTTTTATTCTCAAAGAATAATGCTGGAATTGGTGAAAAAGGGGATTTCCCGGGAAAAAGCTTATCAACTGGTGCAAAGAGCTTCCTTGAAGTCCTGGCAGGAAGATAAGGATTTTCAACAACTGATCGAGCAAGATAAAGAGATAGGCAGATATTTTAAAAAGGAGGAACTAGAATCTTTCTTTAATCTTAAGTATTACCTTCGCTGGGTAGATCACATCTTTGACAGACTAGGGATCTTAACAGTACCAGGAAAGTATTAGTCCTCAGGAGATTT
>JBHIAL010000268.1:0-2575 GCA_046758525.1 bacterium | reverse complement strand
TTTAAAGCCAAGAAGGGAAATCAGCCCGGCTGTTCTTGTTCGCCCTGAGCTTGTCTCACCCTTTGCCAGTTATGTCCCCCGTGATGTCCCCCTTTATGTCCCCCTTTATGTCCCTGCTAGATATACCAGAATAAAAGCTCTGCCCCTCATGGAGTATGGGGGCAAAAAGGAGCTGCCCCCACCCTTCGTTCAGATCCCCTGGGGTAAAAGGGTCTATTATCCTGACCTAAGGAAAGAGTCCCCTCTTCCCTACCTTCATCTTTCTATGTCTTTGGCTACCCGTAACAGCTTCTCATACCGACTAGATTATGGAAGGCAAAAAGAAAGATTTACCGGCTTTCTCAGCGCAGGGAGTGTCTCCACACCCCGTTGGGTGAAATACGAGCCAGAAGAGCTTAATTTAGGCAAGCATGAAGAAACCATTGCCTCAGAGCTCATCTGGGGTTCTCTGACAAATAAAACGATGGCGCTCAATTTAGAAAGACAGGCAAAAAAGATCGACCTTCCCAATGAGCCAGAAAGGAATAAGAACAAAATTGAAATAAGAGCAAACTGGAGGCAAGAGTGGAAAAGGAGTATTTTTACCGTTGATGGCTGGGCTAACAGATCAGCGTTAAAGGATTCAAAAGTCGATCAGGAAGATGTAGCTCTGGGAACTGGATTAGAGCTACGACTAAAGAAGATCCCTTTAGATATCGGAGTTAGTGTGGACAATAGCTCCTTTACCGACAAGACCCAGACCCACTTTTGGCTGGAGGATGACGCTATTACTTTTAAGCGAATGAAAGAGATAACTCTCGGTTTAGGGGGAGGAATGAAGGCAATAACAGGATCAGGTTCTCAATTTCTGCCCTCTCTTAGGCTAACTTACCGGATAAATCCCAGCTTGCAGCTAGAGGTTGGCGGCAAAAGGCATTTTTATCTTGCCCAATTTTCAGATTTATATCTTCCCCAGGACTATGTAGAGATAAATGAAGATCTTGATCCAGTGAGGATCTGGCACTACGAAATTAAGCTGGAGTATAAACTCTCCCCTCTGACAAACCTTTCCCTGGTGGGATTTTACAAAGAGGGGGAAGATACCATCTGGAATTGGAACAGCGTCAGTTCCCTGGCCAGACCAGAAATTCGTGAGATGAATGTTTCGGGGGGAGGTCTGAATTTTTTACTTCACTTCGGTGAAGCATTTGAACAGGGGCTCTCTTACACCTATCAAAAGGCAGAAAACGCCCAGGATAAGAGTAAGGTAATTCCCCACTACCCCCAGAACGTGGGAGATCTTTGGCTAATATGGAGCAGAAACGGCTGGGCAGTTGAGCTAGGAGCAAAATTTATAGGCAAAAGATACTACGAGGAAACAACAGAGGAGAAGCTCGATAGCGGCTGGATCGAAAGATTCAGAATCTCCAAAAAGATGGGCAAAGCGATAGAGTGGTTTACTCAGTTGGAATTAAATGATTACCTTCTCTGGAAGAATTATCCTCTTTCCAAGGAAAAACTCTCCCTCGGGCTTAAAGTCAAACTTTATTGAATTGGCATAAGCCTGGCTAATCAACCCCTTGGTCAGCAGATTCTATGCTAACTAGATAAGCAGTTAAAGTCCCTATTGATGTTTCTGCTTGAAACTTAACCGGAAGATGTCTCTCATCATCAGAAATCCATAGTTTCACTTCTGTCTTATCCGAGGCTACTTCCGAACATAAGAAAGCTGAATAATTTCCGCTGTAGGTCGTCACCTCTTCCTTCCTAAGTACTTTTATCTCGATCTTTCTGGGATTGCGACCTTCAATCAAAGAAAGTGAAAAAGATTTTCCCACCCGTAAATCCTGAGCTCTAAGCCAGTAGATTAAGGAAACTGTATCCATAGCCGGAACTGAAAACTCTCTCTTAAACTCACCTCTCCAATCCTTAATCAAAGCTATTCCTTCAGCCTGATCTAACCGGATTTCCCGATCTTTGATACGGCTTCCCTCCTCAAAATGGAATCTTACTAGCCGGGGATAGAGGGTGTTAACATCTACAAAACTCTCTATTGTGTAATCAAAATGATAAAGCAAAGAAAAAGGATCGATTATCCTCACCCTCCAAAAAAGAGGGTAGGTAAGATATCCATCTATCTGAACTGCATCTTTTATTTCCAGGGTTTCCTCTCCCACGGGAAGACCAAAGATTTTCACCCTATAGGTCAATTTCTCTCCCGGTTTAAAGGGCTGAATCTTTTCCCCTTTACCAGCAGCAACCAGAAGAAGAAAAAAATAGAAAACCAGACCAATTCTTGCTATTCTTTTGCCCTTCATCTCCTCCCTTTGGCGGCCAGATAAATCCTACTGCTCAAGTGTCCGCGAATAGTTAAAAATATAGCATATGAAGTCGGGTTGTCAAAAACTTCGCTTGACAGAACTATAGAATTGGCTATGGTAAAAAGTGGCCCTAAGAGAGGAGTCATTAATGAAGGCCGCAGTTTTAAAGGCAATTGGGGATTTAGAAATTAGGAAAGTTCCCACCCCTCGTCCTTCACCAGAGGAAATACTTATCAGGGTTAAGGCCTGCAGCATATGTGGAACCGATATAAAGG
>JBHIAL010000267.1:0-2580 GCA_046758525.1 bacterium | reverse complement strand
GATGTGGAACTGATAGAACTGTATTTTATAAAGGTCATCCTAAAGTGGACCCTCAAGAGTTTTTTACTACAGAGGCCAATGGACTAAAACCTGTGCTTTATCCCTGGGACTAAAGTTTACCAAGTTTGCCTATATATCTTCCAAACTTAAACAAAAAGTGGGTTTCATATATAGTTGAGTTAAGTGCCATGCCTTAAGGGCAAATTTGAAAGGAGGTGCGAAATGGCAACAGTAAAAGAACTTCATCCCGCATTCCAGCACAATTACTACCTATTTCGCAGGAAAGTATTTAAGTTATTTGGAGGAGCTTTTCATGTGTATGACGAGAAAGGAAACCTTCTTTTCTATTCAAAGCAGAAGGCATTTAAATTAAGGGAGGACTTTCGAGTCTACTCAGAGGAACGTCAGATGGAAGAACTTCTGACTATTAAAACCCCTCAGATTCTCGATATTGGGGCAACGTATAATGTGCAAGATGCAACTACAGGTGAGGCTATTGGAGCCATAAGACGAAAAGGCCTTAAATCCATCATTAAGGATGAATGGATTTTCCTTTCTAACGAAGGTCGAGAGATTGGAAGACTAACTGAAAGTAGCATAGCAGGGGCCCTTTTGAGCAGGTTCATTAACTTAATTCCACAAACATATGTTATCGTCTCAGCAGACGGCAGAGAAGTTGCTGACATTAAACAACATTTCAATCCGTTTGTACTCAAGTACAGCATGACAATAGTGGATCCGAGACCTTCAATTGATCGAAGGCTTTTGATAGCATCAGGGATCCTGCTAGCCGGTATTGAACGAAGGCAACAATAGTGTCATTTTGAAAAAGTGTCTTTAACAAAGGCACGGCACATGACAACGTGTATCCGGCTTCGCTGCGCTTTGCCAAAATCGGCTAACACCGACTTCAGATTCACGCAAATCGTTAGACGATATAGATGATTCCAGTAGGGTCACATAGAAATGAAAGCGATTGGTTATATAAGAATTTCTACTCAGGAACAAGCTAAAGAAGGAATATCCCTTGAGGCTCAAGAGGATAAGATAAGAAAATACGCTGTCCTTCACAATTTGAGTTTGATTGAAGTGGTAAGAGACGAGGGAAAGTCAGGAAAGGATTTAAACCGGCAAGGGATACAAAAAGTTATAGCTCTGTGCGAGAAAAGAAAGGTTGACCACCTGATAGTCTATAAAATGGATAGGTTAACCGGAAAAACTTTGGATCTTCTTATTTTAATTGAGGGGATTTTCAAACCAAACAAAGTTCAACTGCACTCCATTACCCAAAGGATAGATACTTCTACTGCTCAAGGCAAGTTCTTTCTGACCATCATTGGAGCTATGCCTCAGATTGGTGTAGCTTTGGGAGTTATGTTTTGCATTATGTTATGGTTTTTCTCTACCGTAGGTTTGGGTATACTTGCTTTACTCGGTAAGCCTAAAAGTGATAAGAAGAATGATAAGATCTCTCGTGGACTATGTGCAGATTGTTGGCTGTCAGGCGAGTGTGAAAGAGAAAAAAAGGCCAAGAGATCTGGGGAGATAATCACCAGCTGCCGAGGTTACCTTCCTAAAGATAAATCACAAGAAAGTGCCTAAGTTTAGGCTAGGGCAAAATTTGAGGGAGAAAGTGAAGTGAGGAGGTGATTTGAATGGCTATATACGTGATGTTAACCACGTTAACTAGTGAAGGGAGAAAGACTCTCAAGGAAAGGCCTGAGAGGATAAAAGAGGTTAATAAAGAATTACTCAGAGTTTAGATGAGATAAAAAAGATAGCCATGGAGTAGAGTATCTCTGTTTTTGAGATTTACTTCCAGGAGCCTAACATCCCTGCGGCTTTTTATCCCATCTATAAAGCTGCCGTTACCTCTCTTTATTGTTGCTACGACACCACCGGTATTCAGTGCCTGGATAACTACATCTCTGAACTTCTTGGAAAACAACTCCATCTTGCCAATCTCATCTACGATAATTAATTTTTTAGTCGGCATTGCTTTTCTTATAGCCTCCACACCAATTTCCTCAAAGCTATCAACATCAACACTGTATTTACCTACTCGGTAGGGACTTTTTATCTTTACACTGGCCAGGGTTGATTTCTTTCCATCAAGGGTTATTAGTGAAAAACCTATCCTTTTTCCCCCTTCTCTTATCTCTTCGGTATAGAAGCCACCTTTTGAAAGAGAGGTTACATCTATGAGCTTCTTTATAAGTGTGGTTTTGCCTATCCCAGGTCTACCAGTCAAAAGAATATTCATAAGCTTTTTCTTTTCCCTCACGAACTCCAAACTTAAGCATTGGTTATCTCTTCAAAATAGTTTTTCACATAATAGCATACTCGCCTGTACAAGGTCAAGAACATCTCGGGACTCTTCCCCTTCGTCGCTGTATATCGACTTTGGATTGTTTCTGCTCGTCTTCTCGTCTCGGGAAAGACATGAGAATCTCGAGGGGGGAAACATCCCCCCTCGACGCTGCGCTGCTCCCCCCAAGTTCAAAAACAAGCAGAGCACGTCGCTGCGCTCCTCAGACAACACGTCTTTCTTCTTCCTCAACTATTCTTGAGGGGGAAAAC
>JBHIAL010000266.1:0-2585 GCA_046758525.1 bacterium | reverse complement strand
AATTATTGAAATTCCTGTACCTTAGAATAGCAAATCCTCCTTCATTGTCAAATTTGATCGCCACTACCCAAAAAAATTCCGATCTCCGGTAGGGGTTGACAAAAGTTTTAAGATGATTATGTTGTAGAATAAGATTCTATAATATAGAAGAAGGGTCAAGTTGCCTTATAAAAAAGAACCTACCTATCCTCTCAAGGCTTTGGATAAATCCTTAGCCATTCTTGAGATTTTGTCCCGAGAGAACTCTCCTTTGAGCATTGCTGAGCTTAGTGAAAGGTCAGCTATCTATCCCAGTACCATCCATCGCATTCTGGACACTTTAAGATATTGGGGGTACGTAGAGCAGGATTCCGATACCCAGAGATACCAACTGGGCCTAAAGGTATTAGAACTGGGTATGACAAAACTTCAGGGGATGGAGCTAGTAAAAGAGGCTGCTCCTTATCTTAAACAGCTACGGGAGCAGTCAAATGAGACTGTTCATTTGGCTGTCTTAGAAGAGGGAGAGGTTCTTTACTTAGACAAAGAGGAATCTTCTCAGAGTATAAGGATGGTTTCCAGAGTTGGCAGGCGTGTACCTGCCCATTGCACTGGATTAGGTAAAGTACTATTGGCTTACCTGCAAGAAAAAGAAAGAGAAAAGATCTTGAAAGAAAAAGGGCTTCCTCGTTTTACGAATAATACCATAACCGATGAGGAAGAAGTAAAAAAGGAACTTCATAAGGTTAAAGAGCAGGGATTTGCAGAGGATAGGGGAGAACACGAGAAAGATGTTCGTTGTATAGCTGCTCCCATAAAAGATCATCGCGGCAAGGTGATAGCGGCTATTAGTCTCTCCCTCCCTGCTTTCCGTATGAATGCTAGTAAAAAGAGAAAATTAAAGGAAACTCTAATCCAAATGGGTGAGAATATCTCCCAGCGATTGGGATACGATAAAACTCAAGGAACTACTTCTGTATATTAGGTATCTTCATCGGGCCATATGATCTTTCTCAGTCGCTGGGATTACCAGGCCAAGTCGATCATCGGCTAGTAACTGAAAAAATGAAGAGGGTAATTTCATCTACTAGGAAAAAAGGAGTAGCTGTGGGGACTTTTGCAGACGATGTAGAGACTGCTAGAAAGTGGATTAATTTAGGAGTCCAATATATAGGATTTTCTGTAGATGTGGGGATTCTCTATGAAGCCTGTAGAGACCTTGTAATGGAAATATTTCCAGAAAAAAGAAATAAGGTAAATAGTTGGAATGAAGAGTAAAGGGGTAATGATTGAGAAGCCTGACAGACTTAAGATTATCGAAACTGAAGTGGTAGAACCTCAGGACACCCAGGTTCTTTTGAAAGTAAATAATGTTGGTATTTGTGGTTCAGATGTTCATCTTTTTCATGGAAGTTATACCGGACCTCATGGCTATCCTTTGTATTTCGGCCATGAATGGTCGGGAACAGTTGTGAAAAAAGGCAAGAAAGTAAAAAGCTTGAACATAGGTGATATGGTAACAGGAGATTGTTCTATCTACTGCGGGCAATGCAAATATTGTAAGCAAGACAAGAATCTCTGTGAGAATATCCATAAGTTCGGCATAACTATGGATGGTGCTTCGAGGCAATATTTCATTCAAGATGAGAAGTATCTTTATAAGTTGCCTGAAAATTTGGATCCAGGTTTAGCTTCCCTTACAGAACCAGTAGCTGTTGCTGCTCATGCCCTGGAGAAGTTAGACGATATTTCAGGCAAAAGAATCCTGGTGCTGGGTGCTGGTCCCATTGGTCTTTCTGCTTTGATGGTCTTAAAAAAAATTCTTGAGATTCAAAAAGTGGAGCTTTTCGATCTTATAGATTTTAGGCTAAAATTGGCAGAAGGCTTAGGGGCAAAAATTCCCGACAATTTGGATCTTTTTAAAGAGGAACTTAAGAGCAGCGAAAAATATAAGGATTTCTATTCTAGATTTGCCTACGACATCGTCATTGAAAGTAGCGGTTCCCCAAAGGCCTTTAACCACGCCCTGGATTTGGTTAAACCTTTAGGGACTATCCTGAATATAGGTTTTATCCCCTTGTCAGAGATAAACTTTAGACTGGTTACCTTAAAAGCGATTAGATTGATAGGGAGTATCGGAGGGACGGGAAGTTTCCCGCAGGTTCTTCAATTTTTAAAAGATAATCAAGAATATGCTAGCTCACTCATTACTCATAAATTTCTCTTCCGGAATGCCCAGGAGGCATTTAAATTGAGTAAGGAGGCTACTCGGGCTGTTAAGATTCAGTTATCATTTGAAGGAGAGCCAGCAGCAGATTAAGTCTGGTTTTATTTGGAAGAGACATGAAAGATGGAATGCACGAAAACTAAGAATGAGATAAGTAGCTAAATTCTCAAAGCCATGAATGGAGATAAAATGGATATTCCAAAAAAAATGAAGGCGGCTGTGTTATTCGGCTACAATGACCTTAGAGTAGTGGAAAAGGAAGTGCCAAAAGCCGGTCCTGGTGAGGTTTTAATCAAAGTGAAGGCCTGTGCTATTTGTGGTACCGACCCTCACATAATTTCTCAAGGTTGGCCCTCTAACCCCCCCTTTGGGGAGTACA
>JBHIAL010000265.1:0-2610 GCA_046758525.1 bacterium | reverse complement strand
TTTCTACACAAAATGAGCAGGACATTCCTCCTATCTTCACATGAAACTTTGAGATATTCTTAATTTTTTCTCCCATATTAACGCCTTATATTTAAATCACCTTATCTACTAAGCAAAAACTTCTATTCTACACAACAACTCATCCTCCTGGGATCATGTTTGAACGCCTGGGCAGAAATTTTTATTGCTTCGCTGAATGTTGGGAAGATGTGTACCATATCTATTATTTCGTCAATGGTAAGGCCTTGTCTTATACCCAGAGCTGCCTCATGAATAATTTCGGAAGCAAGTTCCGATAGGATATGTACCCCTTTAATTTTACTATCTTTATGCCCGATTACCATAAAGATTAAACCCTTTGTTTCCTTAATCGCCTTTACCTTAGGAACTCTTTCCATCTCCACCTTGCGGCATAAACAGGTACCGTATTCTGACATGTATTCCTCTTCAGTCATACCTACAGAGACAACTTGTGGTGAGGTGAATACAGCATAGGGAATATTTTTATAACCCATTATGATTTTTTCTTTAGATAAGGCATTTCGAGCAGCAATATTTCCCTCCTTTGCCGCTACTGTCTCAAGTAAAGGTGCTCCCATAATATCTCCAGCAGCATAGATATGGGGAATAGGAGTTTGTAAGTATTCATTCACTCTGATAAATCCATTTTTATCTACCTCAATACCCAGTTTCTCCAGGCCCAAATTCTGGCTATTGCCCACTACCCCGGCGGCCAAAAGAATCTCTTCTACCTCAAGACTAACCATATCTTCTTTATTTTCAATCTCAACAATTTTTCCATTTCCTGCATTTACCTTTTTTACTTTTACACCGGTGAATATCTTTATTCCTTCCTCTTCCAGGTATTTTTTCAGGCGCTCAGAAATTACTGGCTCTGTTCCGGGTAAAATGCGCGGCATTGCTTCCACAATAAACACCTTACTTCCAAAACGGGAGAAAATCTGGGCAAATTCTAAACCAATAGGTCCTGCGCCAATCACCAGAAGACTTTGCGGAAGTTTGTTTAACTCAAGTGCTGTGCGGTTGGTTAAAAATCCGGCTTCTTTTAATCCTTCAAGGGGTAAAATCTTTGGAGATGAGCCGGTTGAGATAATGAATTTATCGGCAGAATATTTTTCACCCGCAACTTCAATTTCTTTCTCTGATAAAAAGCGTGCTTTACCTTTTTTATAAGTTACATTGGGTAAATTTTCTAGCACATCCCGATAATTAGATTTTCTTAAAATATTTACCAGTTGGTCTTTTTCCTCCATAACTTGAGTAAAATCAACTTCTGCTGATATTTTCAGAGACTCAAAGTGACTATTTTTTGCCTGATAAAAATTTCTGGCTACTTCCAGTAAAAATTTGGTAGGCACACAACCTACGTTGACGCATGTCCCACCCATAGGCAAGCCTGAATTTACCATCAGGGTTTTGGTACCCAGACTATCTGCTTTGATTACCGCTGCAAAACCTGCAGCACCACCGCCAATAGTAATTAAATCAAATTTGTTATCGTTACCTGAAGAAAACATTTCTCTTCTCCTCCTTATTTAGGGAGACAGATGTTCAATCTCCCTTTTTTTAAGTTTTTCGAAATTTCTTAATGCCTTATCTCTTTCCCCTTTTTTCAGATTGTCCCCGGTAAATAGAGAAGAAATATTAACAAAATTACTATTGCTGTAATCACAGAAAGCAAAATCTTATTCTTCTTAAGAAACTTCGTATGTTTGCCTTCCACCTGACAGCATCTTCCTTTCTTTATCACTACCCACCAGGCCCAGACTAGAAGCAAAATTGCTATTGTAATAAACAAGGGTCTAAATTTTACCAGAGCAGGAAGCTCTTTTGTACCTGAAAGGACCAGAGCAACCACTACTAAGGGCCCTATCCAACATATAGGGCAAAATATTTCCGCGATAACCGACCTCAATAGAGAAATTTTCTCTTTCATTTGACAAATTTATACACTATATTCATCATCTTATTATATATTTCTTCCCGCTTTTTTTGGCTGCTTTCTCTTCGAAATCAGAATTGGCGGTCATCCGTCCTAGACGAAGCAGGTTTTTCCCCTTAATCTGGCTTTGTTTCTGGGAGAAGATGCTCTATCAAGTCAAAGGCATCCTCGCTTGCCCAATTTCTGGCTCCCCTGGCCCCGCCTACTATCCTTCCCTCTGGATCAAGGAGATAAGTGGTGGGGATAGCCCTGACTCCATAAGTGTTTGCTACTTCCCCCCTGGAATCTAGAAGCACGGGAAAGGTTAAGCCAAACTCTTTCATAAAGGAGCTTACCTTCTTCTTTCCCTCTCTAAGATCCACCGCCAGAATCACAAAGTCCTCCTCCTTAAATCTCTGCCATAGTTTCTCCATAGTAGGCATTTCATAGCGACAGGAACCACACCAGGTAGCCCAGAAATTAAGGAAAATGACTTTTCCTTGAAAATTCTTTAAGCTTACTTGGGATCCTTCCAGGTTCTCCAGGGTAAAATCCGGTGCTTTTACGGGGGAATTAATTCTTTGGATACCCAGGGAAGTATAAAGACTCTCAAAAGATTTTTCTTTTGCCCTCCTGTATGAAAACCCTTACCAGTTGAGAGTCTCATA
>JBHIAL010000264.1:0-2618 GCA_046758525.1 bacterium | reverse complement strand
GAGGAAGAAAAATTCAGCCGCCAGCTAGGAGAGATCCTGACCTATGTGGACAAATTGAAAGAAGTAGATACTCGTAATGTCCCCCCTACTTCCCATGTCTTTGCTTTGAAGAACGTATTCAGAGAGGACAAGCGAAAGAAATCTCTTCCCGAGCGAGAGGCCCTATTCAACGCTCCCAGGAAGAAACGAAATCAATTTCAGGTTCCCAAGATAATAGAATAATTAAGCTCTATAGATTCTTTCCTTTCGGTAGACTTCTCGCACTAAAAAAATCAGAAAAACTAAAAGAGTGTTATATAGAGAAGTGGGCAGGGTGAGGTAGATGAT
The DNA here is from genome assembly GCA_046758525.1 of bacterium. Classification (GTDB taxonomy): domain Bacteria; phylum Aerophobota; class Aerophobia; order Aerophobales; family AE-B3A; genus AE-B3B. The sequence continues at coordinate 2,291 of JBHIAL010000264.1, read as the reverse complement.
TTTTTCTAAAAAAGAAGAGGAAAGACGAAAGATAGTTAGCCAGAAGGAAAGGATAGCTCCGGTCAGGATACTGGCCAGCCCTACCATGAGGAGAATAAAGACGATATTTTCCTGGTAGACCCTTTCCCTTACCTCGGAGGTAAGAAATCCCACTAAAGACAGAGCAAAGGCGTTTAGCCCTAGTAAGGGAGAAAAGAAGATATCTTCCAGCAGTCCAATTGTAAAACCGGCTAACAATCCTTCTTTCCAGTCATGGGTCCAGGCCCATAGAATGAGCAAAATGAAAGGGAAATCTGGCTTACCCCCTTTAAAAGAAACTACCCCCATCAAAGCAGCCTGCAGGAGAAAAACCAGGCCTACCAGAAGTATAAAGGCAGCCAATTTTTTCATTTCCTTATGACGAATAGTTCCTCCAGCTTCCCAAAATCTACCGAGGGAATAACTTCCACTTCTTGAAATAAACGATTAGGATTCTTTTTCACTCGAGAAATTCTTCCCACCAAAATTCCTTTAGGGAAAAGGCCTCCCAGACCCGAAGTCATAATCTCATCCCCTACCTTGACCGAGGCTTTGGTTAAAAGATATTTCAACTCACATACCTTCCCCTTACCCTGCAAGATAGCTACATCCCTGGTTCTTTCATTTCTTACCCCTACCTTGCTCCTCTCATCCAGAATTGTCAGAACTTTGGCTTGATGAGGATAGACCTCAATTATCCTCCCTACCAATCCCCGGGCATTAACCACAACCATCCCCTTTTCTATCCCTTCTTTCTTCCCCTTTCCTAAAAAAAAAATTTTAAAATAGTTACGAGGAGCGTAAGCCACCACCTCAACAGGGAGAAGTTCATAGGGTTGTCTTTGTTGGAATTCAAGCATCTTCTCCAGTCTCTCATTGGTAGACGCGATACTCTGATAATAATTCTTCTCCCGGAAAATGAGCCGGGCGAGCTGATCCTTAAGGACTTTGTTTTCTTCTCTTATCTTTCTTGAGTTATGGACATCCTTGGCGAATTTGACTACGTTTGTCTTAAGATGAAAACCGGCCTCCGGGAATAACCCCATTAAGACATAGATTTTCTCCCTGATTCGGACAACTAAACCACCATGGTAGATGGAAATCAACATTAGAATAGAGGATAGAAGGAGAAACCCAACTAAAAAAAATATCTTCAAGGAAATTACTCTTTTAATCATCTTAATTTGACTATTCCGAATCAGGGCGGGTTTCTACAATAGAGAGAAGCTCCCAATCCTCCAATAACTTCCCCACTCCCAGTACCACTGAAAGAAGAGGTTCCGGGGCTAGCTTCACCGGCAAATGGACTCTTTCAGAAACGTATTTATCAAATCCTTTAAGGCAGGCTCCCCCTCCGGTGAGATATATTCCTCTCTCCATTATGTCTCCCGCCAACTCCGGTGGACTCTCCTCCAAGGTACTCTCTATTATCTGACAAATTGTGGATACTACCGGGGAAAGAATATTGCTTAACTCCTCAGAGTCTATCTCTATTTCATTGGGAAAACCCGTGCTCAGGTCTCTTCCCCTCACTTTCATCTTCTCATTCCGCGAGGGAGGATGGGCGCATCCTATACTTATCTTAATGCGCTCGGCCATCTGTTCACCAATGAATAAATTGTGATTTTCCTTTAGATATAAAATTATAGCCTGATCCATCTCATCTCCGGCTATTCGAATATCTCTGCTTATCACTACCCCATCGAGGGAAGTTATGGCTGCCTCACTGGTTCCTCCCCCAATATCAACTATCATATTACCCAGGGGCTCAGATATGGGTAAATTTGCTCCAACTACTGCGGCCACTGGCTCATGTACCAGGTGAACCCGGCGAGCTCCCAGATGGGTAGCTATGTCTACTACCGCCTTTTTTTCAACCTTGGTAGCCCTTGAAGGAACCCCAATCACCAGTTTAGGGCCAACCAAACGGTGATAGGGCTGAACCTGAGAGATAAAATATTCGATCATTTTCTGGGCTACATCGAAGTCGGCAATTACTCCATTTTGCAAAGGACGTACAACCACGATATTCTGAGGAGTCTTTCCCAGCATTTCCTTAGCTTTCTTTCCCACTCCTACAATCTTTCCATCTTTCCGACCCACAGCCAATACAGAGGGCATATTTAAAACGATACCCTTACCTTTGGCGTAAACCAAGGTATTGGTTGTTCCTAAATCCATCCCTAAATTATCCCCGAATATCCTGAAACTAAAAAAATCTCTAAACATGGCTCTGCATTTACCCAATTTCAAGGCCATTATATTAACCACAG
>JBHIAL010000263.1:0-2629 GCA_046758525.1 bacterium | reverse complement strand
CTCGATCTATTCACTTCATAGGGATTGGGGGAATAGGCATGAGTGGGCTAGCTCAAGTATTGTTGCAAATGGGCTATTTGATAAGCGGTTCGGACAAGAGAAAAAACAATCTAACCCAAAAGCTACAAACCAAGGGTGCCACCATTTACCAAGGCCATGATTCTTCTCATCTTAAGGGAGTCGACTTGGTGGTATTCTCCTCTATCATCCCTGCCGATAATCCTGAACTTTTGGAGGCAAAAAGAAAGAAAATCACAGCTATCTCCAGAGGAAAACTTCTAGGATATCTCATACGAGACAAAGAAAGCATTGTCGTCGCCGGGACTCATGGAAAAACCACCACTACTTCCCTTATCTCTTCCATTCTCCATCGGGCAGGTAAAAATCCTACTATGTTCATTGGGGGAGAGCTTAATGAGATAGGTAGTAACAGCCAATTAGGTGGGGATAGATACGTGGTAGTGGAAAGTGATGAATCTGATGGTTCCTTTTTGTATCTCCTTCCCAAAATCTGCGTTCTTACTAGTTTGGAAGATGATCACCTGGATTATTATGGCTCCCAAAATAAGCTCATTAAGGCATTTATTCAGTTTACTCATAACCTTAAAGCTGGAGGTACTTTAATCGTGAATAAAGACGATCTCTTGCTAAAAAAAGCTTTGAGAAGAATCTCTTTACATTATTCTCAAAGAACGATCAGTTACGGGATAGATTCAGAAGCTGATGTGGTAGCTAATAAAGTTAAATTAGAAGAGTTCACTTCCTCTTATGAGGTCAGATATAGAGGAAAAGAATGGAAGAAGATTACGGTTCCTCTACCTGGTCTGTACAATGTATATAACTCTTTAGCAGCTATCACGGTGGGTAGAAGTATAGGAATAGGATGGGATCAGATTAAAATCAGTCTTTCTTCCTTCCAAGGAGTAAAAAGAAGATTTGAACCGCTAGGACAAACGGGTTCTGGGGTCTTGGTAATTGATGACTATGCCCACCATCCCACCGAGATCGAGGAAGTTTTAAAGGCTGCAAAGGGGATAAAACCACGAATAATTGCGGTCTTCCAGCCTCATCGTTACAGTCGAACGAAACTGCTTATCTCTAAATTCGCTCGCTGTTTCGATGATGCGGATATCCTCCTCTTAACCAAAATCTATTCTGCCGGGGAAAGTCTTATACCTGGAGTCAACGGGAGACTATTATTCGATGAGGTTAAAGAGCACCGATCAAAACCAACTTATTATTTTTCAACTCCAGAACAAATCCTGGATTTCTTAAGAAAAGAGTCCCGCAAGAATGATTTAATACTGACCATTGGAGCAGGCGACGTGTGGAAAGTGGGAAAGCGGCTTCTGGCGGAATCTAACTAATCTAGATGGGGAGGAGTAACAGTTAGAATTTGCCTGGCTTGTTCAGGATAGTTGGCGATGAAACGAAGTTCATCATCGGTAAGGGGTTTTTGAGTATGTACGTTAGCATAGCGGGCTAACTCTAAGATTTTATAAGCCTCTTTCTCATCCTTAAATTCAATCTCCAGCTTCTCATAGACATTCCTAAATCCTTTAATCCCCCCATATTCTCCCGTGGTTATCTTTCTTCCTGTTTCTATTATCTCAGGTTCTCCCCTTCCTAATTCTTCGAAATCGTAAAGTTCATAGTTACGTCTATCCTTTAAAGCTCCATCAGCATGAATCCCCGATTCATGAGCAAAGGCATTTCCTCCCACTCCTACCTGGTTCACCGGGATGGGAATACCAAAGGCATAAGAAGCGTATTTGGCGATTTTCCAGGCTTTAGAAAGATTTACTCTTTCATCCAGAAGATTCAGGTCTTTTAGACCGCTGGACTTCCTTAAAGCCAATATTACTGATATCAAATCTGCATTACCCGCTCTTTCCCCCATTCCATTAATAGAGGTATTAATATAAGCATCTACTCCGGCATCTATAGCTCCTTTGGCTCCAGCCACTGAACAAGCTACCCCCAATCCCAGATCGTTGTGGCAGTGTATTTCTATGGGTATTTGGATTTCTTCAGCTAGATTTTTTACTCGATTATAGATGGTGAAAGGATCATCGTAGCCCAGCGTATCACAATATCTTATCCTGTCAGCACTATGTTCCTTAGCTACCCGGCTGAATTTTAACAAAAACTCCTCATCTGTTCGAGAGGCATCTTCCGCATTTACTCCTACTACCTTTATTCCCCCCTTCTTGGCCTCCTCAAGAGTCTCTACCATCATTCCTATTATACTAGGTTTACGAGAATTCTCCTCAGGGTCCCTCACCAGTCTACCTTCGAATTTTCCTTTAGCCATCTGTCGTGAAGTAGATATAGATATATTAAGATACTCAACCCCTATAGCCAGAGCTCTCTTTACATCATCTTTGACTGCTCTACACCAGCCACTCAAGATTATCGGCTGAAGCACTCCCATTTTAGCGAGTTCAAGATTAGCCTTAAGGTAATTTATTTCATGGTTAGTAAAGGGAAAACCAAACTCTGACTGATAAATTCCCATATTATTCAGATAAAAGTTAATGAGAGTCTTTTCCAATTTGGCTAACCCCAATCTGGAGGTTTGAACTCCATCTCGGTTAGTAACATCAATTATATAAATTTTGTTTCTCTT
>JBHIAL010000262.1:0-2630 GCA_046758525.1 bacterium | reverse complement strand
CGTCTATTTCGAACATTGTTCTACATATTATAATCAAAAATAAAATTTTTGTCAAGGGCACGAATTAAATCATATCATAGAGAGCTCTTTCGTCAGATGATTGAGTATGGAAAGTTGTATGGGTTTGTGAATAGGATGGGTCCCAGAAAATTATGCACTTTTAAAGCTAAAGGGGAGGTCCACGGGTTGGCCAATTTGGATTGACTTGTTAGCAGCGATGACGGCCTCAAGAGCCTTTTTGCCATCTTTGCCTGTAACTGAGGGTGGTATATCCTCTTTTATGATATCAACAAAATGTCTTATCTCCTCTATGTAGGCTTCTTTAAATCTATCCCTCCAGCTCGCAAAGGTTGACGTCACCACACCGCTTTTCTTGGTGCAGAATCTAGCTCCCTGATCCTCGATGTCTCCGATAAATACCACTCCCTTCTCTCCCAATACTTCCATCTTAGCATCATAACCGTACTCCACAGGACACCCCATATCAACTATCCCTATTTTTCCCTCTCGAAACTCTGCCACCACTATAGCCGTGTCGTAAAAGTCAGGATACCTTTCTTTAACCTCAGGACATTTATAATTTTTAGCAATGGCATAGATTCTTTTAAACTCACTTTCCGCAAACCACCTTAAGGCATCAAAATCATGAGATGCCACCTCGGCCAACATCCCAACACCCTTTTGAGTACTCCAGGCCCATTCTGGAGGTAAGGCGGGTCCTCGGCCGGTTGACTTAATGAGAAGAGCCTTTCCTATAATACCCTCTTCAATTTTTTTCTTTGCCTCCAAAAATCCTCTATCAAAACGCCTCATGAAGCCAATTTGTAGCTTGATGCGGGCTTTTTTTGCCGTTCGGATCATCCTGTCTGCCTCGGGTAAACTGGTGGCTATGGGCTTCTCACAGAAAATATGCTTTCCTGATGTTGCTGCATCCACAGCAATAGAGGCGTGGGTAAAGGTGGGAGTAGTGATGACCACCGCATCAAATTCACCCCAATCCAGCGCCCTTTTATGACTATCAAAGCACTTACTTATATTAAGTTCCTGCGATATTTTCCCTGCTGCACCCTCGTTTTTATCGACCACCGCTACCAGATTAGCCTCATGAACACTATGGCTCAAATTAGAACCATGAACCCTGCCTACTCTTCCTGCTCCCACCAGACATATCCTTACGTGGTCCAATCTTTTTCACTCCTCTTATTTAATTAAGCGATACCACGGACACAGACTATTTTACCACTCAACTGTATTGAGACAAATCGCCCGATATAGTGGTACCGAATATGCCTTATTTTTCGGGGTCTAGGCCACAAATCTTCCTGAAGGACCTCGTGGCTTTCTCAAGATCCTCCTTTCCCCTGAAGATACTTGAGGTACCGGCTACCAAGACATTGGCCCCAGCAGAAAGAACCTGCGGGATGGTTCTTTCATTGATATTACCATCTACTTCAACATCTATGTTGAGCTTTTTTTCTTCGATCATCTCTCGTAAGCGCTTGATCTTAGGTACCACTGCCGGAATAAAGGCTTGTCCGGCATATCCAGGATCAACAGTCATTAATAAGACCATGTCAACCTCCGGGAGCACACATTCAACCCAGGAAAGAGGTGTAGCCGGATTGAGAGCCACACAAGCCCTCATTCCGTTTTTTTTGATTGTCTCGATTACCCGATGCAAGGAATGACAAACCTCCACATGGATAGAGATGATGTTACTTCCCACCTTAGCAAATCTATGGATATATTTCTCTGGATTAGTAATTTGCAGATGTGCATCAAACGGAAGAGAGGTTTTATCTCTTAAAGACTGGAGAATCAGCGGTCCCAGCATCAGATTAGGAACAAAATGGCCATCCATAATGTCGAAGTGAAAGAGGTCTATTCCTCCCCTTTCCAGTTTCTCCACCTCATCCCCGAGCCTGGTAAGATCTGCACACATTAATGATGCGGCAATTTTCACTTTCATTTTTTTCTCCAGCCAAAGTTAATCTCGGTCAAATTCTTCTACTTCTTTACCAGTAGGAAGTGAGGTTTGTGCTCCTGGCTTAGTCAATTTTAGGAGGATGGGATACCATTTATTGTAGCTCGGCTACGTACTTGGGATTTCTCTTAAGCTGCGGACTTCCTCCCTCTTCCACTAAGATTTTAGCGAAACCCCTGTCTTCCACAGCTCTATAATCGTGCCCGGCATCTCCTGGAAATACGGCAAGGAAGATAAACTCCTTATCTCCGGTATTCATCGTTCTATGCCCCCAATAAGGAGGAACATACCCTATAGTGCCCGATTTCATTTGAATGAATGAAACTTGTCCCTCTCTGGTTTGCATCAATAAATACCCCTCTCCTTGAAGACAAAAATAGATCTCAGATGTATCTTCCTTAAGATGAAAGTGCCCTTTGGTCATAAAATATTCGTCCCCGACTTTTCCGGGATAGATAATAGTCGTACTGTAGACCAACTGTCCAGCCTCCTGGGACGCGTCTACCTCATAGATCTTATAGATCAACTTATCCCCCTGATTAAGGAGTCTAGTGTAGGCCGGGGTGTCAAGGTACATCCCCTTCATATCACTCAATCTCCTCTCAACTACATGGCTACACGGATCAAGTTGACCGCTTTTCATATT